>JAYTKL010000422.1:0-13050 GCA_043730305.1 Deinococcales bacterium
TGTGACCGCCTTATGACCAAAGCAAGTGTTTAATCATCCTCGGAGGTTCACCGATGAGATTTCTGTTGCTGGTTTTGTTGTTGGTCGCGTGCAATCAAACTGCTACTCCCGCCGATGCCGTCAAGAAAACCTTGGACGGCTTAAAACGCCTCGACCCTGTGGTCTTGAGTCAACTGGCAAACGGCAAGGATGTTCTGAAAAATGTGCCCGCTCAAGCCCAAACCATCCTGAAGAATGCGCTGGCAAAACTCGAGTATGAGATTTTAAACACCGAAACCAAAAACAACCAAGCTCGAGTGACCGTGAACTTGAAGACAGTTGAGGTTGGAAAAATGGCTGATCTCGCCTTCAAAAATGCCCGAGACAAACTGGGCAGTTCCGCCAGCAAAGAAGAGCAGATGAACAGCGCTGTGGAGTACTTCAACACCGCCCTAAAAGACAGTGCTTTGCAACTGCGCCCATCGCAAATCAAAATCTATCTCGAGAATACCGGCGGCGCGTGGCAATTGCTGGGCAGCAAAAATGACGACCTCGGAAATGCCTTGTTCAAAGGCGTGTTTTGAGTCTTGACAAGGCTCGAGTTTTACGGCGCTTGAACCGCATCTGCCATGTTCAGCAAACCCGCGCCGCATTTGATAACGCTCGAGCATGAGAGTGGTTTGGCGGTCTTTACAATCTGGGTTTTGATCTGCGCTGGCGTCCAAGTAGGATTTAAAGCTTTTAACATGACCGCCGTCGCGCTGACCCAAGGCGCTGCAAAAGACGTTCCCTCGAGATTTCCGTACCCGAACACTTCAAACGTGCTGCCAGGGTTGACGGTGGCGGTGTACACGGTTTGCCCAGGCGCGACCAGATCAACCCAAGCCCCAGGAATCGAAAAATCCGAACCCGTCCAATTTGCTGAGACTCGAGTTGGCGCGGCGCTACCCACTGCCATAAGACCATCAATGCTTGGGCTGTAAGCGGCTGGAAAATGGGCTGGGGCGCTGTCGCCGTCATTGCCTGCGGCTGCAACCACCGTAATGCCTTGAGTGCTGGCAGTCTCGAGTACAGCTTTCAAACTATGTGACGGTGTGTCGCCACCAAAAGATAAATTCATGACACTGACTTTTTGATTGATCGCATAGCACAATCCCGCAATCACATCCGAACCCAAGCACTTGTTGTCTTTGGTGCAAACCTTGACTGGCACAATGCTTGCCCCCGCCGCACCACCAACCATTGGCGTTTGAACGTTTGCACTGCCGCCGTTCGCATTGTCATCCATTGCCGCAATGATCGCCGCCACGCCCGTTCCGTGACCACCAGAACCCGCGTTCTGACTGAAGCCCAAATCACTGACATCTTCCGCTCCAACTCGAGGGTCTGCACTGTTGTCCTCAGTTGTGAAATTCTTGCCAGTCTCGAGATTTTTGACTTTGAACGCCAACGTGTCCATGAATTCGTAATGCGTTGAAACGCCCGTGTCGAGCACTGCCACGCGGAGGTTGGAGAGGTTGATGTTTTTGGATTTCATGAGGTTGTAAGCGCGTTCGGCGCTGATCACGTCAATTTCGGGTTTTTGTTCTTTTGTTGGGGCAGAATCAATGTAGGCATCGCCTCGGACACTTGTATGTGGGTCTGCGTCATACACGTCTGATTGTTCAGCAACTTTGTTGATTGCATCTTTGGTGCTGCGTCCTTGCGTATTGTCTTTCAGTACCGCGTAACCTTTGCTGCAAGCGCCAACACTGCCTGAAAGTGGGGCAATAAACCTGAGAACTGTAAATCCATTTTGCGCTGCGAAAGTTTTCAGTTTTGCCTCGTCTACTGTTGGATCAAGTGTCACAAACACTTCGCCGTCAATATAATCACTGGTTTGTGTTGAAGCCCCAAGAACACTTGGCCCTGGTTTGGAATCACTCTTTTGGTTCGGATTAACCACAGTCACGGCATAGTCATTTGGCACAAGGATTGGCATTGTGGCAATGATCGAATCGCTTTTGATACTCGAGATTTTTGCAATTTGATCACCAATTTTGACGCTTGCTTTGGTGTCAAATCCCGAACCCAAAATTGTCACCAAATCACCAGGATTAGCAACTCGGGGTTTGACTGACGTAATCTGAGGAGTGAGTTCGACTGGTGGTTGAGTCGTGGGATTACACGCTGATAAAATCCCGATCACGACAAACAAAATCAACTTTTTCATTTCAAATTCTCCTTTAATTTCTCAAACTCATTTTTTCTACCAGCAATGTGCGATATCGCGTGACATCATTTTGTATATGTGCAAGTTCGCCTGGTTCGAGTGCTTTCTCAAGGTACTCGAGTGAATCTTGGGTTAATTTGAAATCATTCAGCTCCAAGCCCACTTCTGCCAGATTGCTTAGAGCAAGAATTTGATTATTTTTATCGTGATTGTCGATAGCAATTTTCAAGGCACTTTGATATTGGCTACGAGCTTCTTCAAAGTTTCCAAGATAAAATTCTGCCGCTCCAATATTCAACAATGAAGCTGCTTCACCCCAAAAATCGGCATTTTCACGATCAATTTTCAGAATTCTATAATATGTGCCTCGAGCTTTTTTGTAATCCTGTTCAACTTCCATGTAATAAATTCCAAGATTACTTAAAGTTCGCGTTAAACCAACAGTGTCACCAATTTCTTGACGAACCTTCATACACTCAAGATGTGTTTCTTCAGCTCGAGAGTCACGGAGTTTTGTAAATACTGAAGCCAAATTATTCAGACTTGCTGCAACTCGAGATTTGTCATCCAACGCTTGCCGGATATTCAACGACCTCGAGAACAATTCTGCGGCTTGCTCGAGTTTGTTTTGCAGTCTCGCCACTGTGCCCGCCACGTTCAAAGCATCCGAAGTTGAACGTTGCGCCTCTTCACCGTTTTGTCCCTCGAGCGCGGTTAAGGCGTTGTCCACCAGTGTTTGCGCCTCCTCGAGTCGCCCTAGTTTTAACGCCAACAGATTCGCTCGAGCAATTTGGGTGCTGGCACGTTGCACGGGGTCGGTGACGTTCGCGTTGAGCACATCGGCTTGGTCAAGTGCAGCAATGGCTTCATTGTGCCGCCCGTAACGTTCCAAAGTTCTGGCTTGTTCGGTCAGGGTACGAACTCGAGAAACGGGCGTGTTGGCATTCTCGAGCGCAAAACCGTACCATTCGAGTCCGGCGTTCAAATCGCCGCGAAGAGCACTTAAATTTCCGGCTTCGATCATGGCGTTGACGGCTGGCGTTGCGTCGGTATCGTCCCAGGTCGTGCGCGACTCGAGGTAATGCCGTGCGGCGAGGGCTGGACTACCAAGTTTGCTTCTGGCGGCGCGAAGGTGCATGAGAGCGCGTCTCGAGGCTTTCAGATCACTCAAGACCACCTCTCGGGTCAGGTCGTGATGGAATCTCGTGCCGTCATCCTCGAGTTGCAACAAGCTGGCGCGGTCAAGGTCAATAAGCGCGGTTTCCAGTTCTTCGAGCGAACGCCCCGAAACTTTTTTGAGCTGATTCATGCTGCTGCCATCGCCTAAAATCGCGGCAGCCTCGAGCACTTGTTTTGCTTCATCGGGCAGATGCTCGAGTCGGGCGCGTACCAGATCGTGAACCCTGGTGATGCTTTCAGCATTTCCAGCGTGTAAAAGCTCGAGCAAATAAAATGGGTTGCCGCCCGAAGTGCGGTGCAAGCTGCTGGCGTTGATCGTGCGCCCCAAAGTTTCCGCCAGTCGTTCAACGTTTTGTTCGTTCAAACCCTCGAGTTTCACGCGCCGCCCAAGGTTTTCGCGTCCGATCAACTCGAGGATTGGTTTGAGGTTGGCTTTGCTGGTTTCGGTGTCGCGCATGGTGGCAAGCAACAAAAAACCGCTTGGTTTGGAATGCCGCATCAAATGTACGATCAACTCGAGCGTGCCTTCATCCGCCCATTGAAGGTCATCAATCAAGAGTAACGTTGGACGATCAGCTTGCATCAACAACACTCGAATCGCCTCGAACAAATGCCGCCGCTCGAGTTCGGGATTGGTGTTGAGACTGACTGGCTCGAGCAAGTCTGGCACGAACCTGGCAAGCGCATCACGCCAGGCGCTGTTCATGGTCGCCAAGATTTCTGGGCGTGAACGAATCAGTTTTCGGGCGACGCGATCAAAAGCTTGAAGTGGAATACCGGTTGGGGCGCTGACGCCACTGGCAACCAGAAATCCTGGCGATAACGTCATGGCGTTGCGGGCAATTTCCCGCGCAATGCGGGTTTTGCCCACGCCTGGCTCGCCAGAGATCAAGACCAGCCGCGTTTCACCAAAGCGCGAACGTTCAAGTTCCGCCAGCAGCAACTCGAGGTCAGTTTCACGCCCAACGAGCGGCACGTTGGTTTCCTCCAGTCCGATGGACAGCGAAAAATTGGGTTTTTGAACTTTGAAATCCCGCTCGAGTTGTGTTCGACACAATATTGCGTCCGAACGCGCCATTTCCAGCGCTTCGCGGGTTTTTTGGGTGCTCAGCACGCCAAGTTCGTCGGAAAGGCGTTTCTCGAGTTTGGAAAACACTGCGACCGCCACGTCCTCGCGCCCAACTGCGCCAGCCACCAGCATCAACATTCTGGCGGCGTCTTCTCGAGGCTCGAGATGCTCGGCTTGGGTGAGTTCCAAAAACGGCATGGCTTGTGAAAAACGCTGCCCCTCGAGCGCCAGACGTGCAAGTTTGAAGGCGAGTTCCGAACGCTCCATTTCGAGCGCTTCCCGAGTCTCGAGCAACCACTCCTCGAATTCTTCTCCGTAACCAGAATCCCATTCTGGTAAGCGTACATTTGCCAGAAACGACCCGCCCCAAACATCCCACGCCGCCTGCAAATCGCCAATCTCGAGAAGCTTTCTGAACTCGAGCACATCGCACTCGAAATTGAGCACTTCCAGCGTCTCGAGATCGGTTTTGAAATGCTTGCCCAGGGTTTGCGCCAAGCTGGTGCGGGCGGCAGACACGCTGTTGAGCGGGTCGCTGGCTTCCGCCCACAGAAGTCGCGCCAGATCGCGGCGGTTTGCCCGACCGTTCAAGGACAGGTACGCCAGAAGGCACAACAGTTTCACGCCCAATTTTGGCGTGCGCCCTTTGACTTCGACATTTGGCACTCCCAGCCATGAAAAACGCAACGCCATGATAAACCAGCCTATCAGAGGATGGTAAAAATAGAATTTGAAACCCAAAAAAACTGTTCACGACCCGCAAGAACACCACCTCGAGCATGAATATACGCAAAGAGGTCTGAACGCGGTCTGAGTGGATTGAAGTTGTCAAGCACGGGTGAATCTCGAGCTTCAAAATCCACTCCAATGTAAAGGGAGGTTTCTTGACCTAAAGATGCACCTGACGGGCGAAGCCGCTTCTCGAGCAAGAGAACAAAAAGCCTTTCTCTACGAGAGAGAAAGGCTGGAGCGAAGAGGAGACAGCTCGATTGCTGAAATTTGACTTACGCTTTAAGGGTTTTTGATTCAATTGCTTTGCTGCACTCCAATTCCGACACTCGAGGTGTTGGCGGTCAGATCGAACGAAATGCCCAAATCGCTGGAGCTGCGCCCTGTGGTTGCACCCAACCAATCATCGAATGCGGTCACTCGAGCGTACACGCCTGGTTTGTCAATTTCGGTGCAGGATGTCGTACCGAACGACACCACACCGACTTGCCTTGGGGTGGCGCTGTCGGTGAACAGTGGTCCGCCGCTGTCACCCTGGCAGGATTCGCGCACGGTGGTGTCGCCGGATGGGGTTTGGGCGCAAAGCATTTGTGAGGTTGCATTCCAGGTGCTTTGGCACAGGGCATCTTGAGAAAGTTGCTGTCTGACTTCGCGCAAGACATTGGTCGTACCCGTTTCGGTTCTGCCCCACCCGATCACACGCACGGCTGTGCCTGCGGCATTCAGATTGGTTTCACTGGCTCGAGCGGGTGCAATCAGGCTGCCCTGTGTGGCTGGAGCGCTTAGTTTAAGCAGGGCGATGTCGTTATTGAAGTTACCAGAGGGCAAAAGGTATTGCGGGTGGTTGATGATTTCGCTGACATCAATGGTTTCGCCCTCCGTGGTGGTCAGGTCGGTCACACCGATTCTGACTTGAATGGCGGTGGCAAAAGTCGTTTGTTTGTTTTCCGTGTAAAAGCAGTGTGCCGCCGTCAAGACCCAACGCGGCGCAACCAACGAAGCGCCGCAAAATTGAGCACCATCGGCTTTTTGGATCAGAGCAACCTGGAATGGGAATTTTTCTTTGCCACCAACGGTGCTGCCGTTGATGATTTTGGGGTCAATCAAACTCGAGGAAAGCGCCACAACATTGGCAGCACCGTAACCCAAACGCATTTGCACGCCAATTTTAACCGCGCCTATTTTCACGTCGCTAAAACTGTACGCACCCGTTGTACCCGTCACGGCAGTTTTCTCGCCGTCGTCAAGGCTCGAGTTGCTGTTGGCGTCTATGTAAACCGTCCAGTCTTTCAGCCCTGTCTCGTTGGCGTCGCGTGTATTGTTCTTGTTGAGGTCATCGAACAGAATACCGCCCAAATTTCCAGTTGTTCCGCCTGGGGTTGAACCGCCACCGCACGCCGCCAGAGAACCCGCCAACAAGGCGATGATGACCGATTGAGTTATACGTTTTTTCATAGATTTATCCTCCACAAATTCAAGCCGAGTGATGGTTTTTGGCTTGTCATAAACGAAAACATTGAGGTTGACTTAAAATGCCGCGAGACGAGCGATGATGCTTGCCTGTTCACTCCTTCCTTGTTCCGCTTAACAATCAGCAGTTTGCAAAAAAGAGCGTCGCGTGGGCGTCGCATGAGCCAGCTTTTGATGCGACGCTTGAGTTTTGCCCTCAGGGATTCAACAAAACCCAATCTCGAGTGCGAAAGATTGATGACAGGCTCGAGTGTTGCGTTTGGTTTGAAACCCGAGCCATAAAAAATACAACCCCGAACCGATTAAGGTGCGGGGTTGCCTCCACTAAAGGAGTTAATCCGTGCGACAGGTGAATGGTAACAGAAAACCAAACAATCTGCAAGACTCGAGTTTTACTTTTACTTTTTCACACCCACATGAATTGCTGCCAGACCCGCCGTTAACACTTGAAACCGTGCCTCAAAGCCAACCTCGAGCATCAATTTGGCTAAGGTTTCTGGTTTTGGGAAGGCGATCACGCTTTCGGGCAGGTAACGGTAGGCTTCGGGGCGACCTGAAATGATCCCACCAATGAACGGCAGCACATGCCTAAAGTACAAACCATACACTTGACCAAGCAAATTTTCTGGCGGCGGTGGAAACTCGAGGATCACACAACGCCCACCAGGGCGCAAAACCCGATGAAATTCTTGCAAGCCACGTTTGAAATCCGCAAAATTCCTGAAACCGAACGAGCACGAAATCGCGTCAAAACTGGCATCTGGGTACGGTAAATTGAGCGCGTCACCCTGTTCAAACCGAATCTCGAGTTGTTGCTTGCCCGCTTTTTCACGCGCAATCTCGAGCATGTTGGCGGCAAAATCGCTGCCGATGACGTTGGTGGCGGGACGCAATTTTTTGATGGTCAGGGCAAAGTCACCAGTGCCTGTGGCAACATCAAGCACGTCTTTGGGATTGTTTGCCAGGACTTCGGCGGTTGCAGTGGTACGCCAACCCCTGTCCACACCCATTGACAGGATTCGGTTTAAAAGATCGTAACGCCCTGCGATGCTGTCAAACATTGCTTGGACTTTCTCGCCTTTTTCGCTGTTTTCCCCCACTGGCGGAGCGCTTTTCACACCGTAAATTAACACGTCCGCATCAGGACAATTTTCAGGCTCGAGGTTGCTACATTTTGTTATCTCGAGCGTCATAGGTCGCTCGAGCCGTTAACACTTCGGGCATGTTCTGCATTGACCAGATGGCAAGCTGCCCGATCACGTCGTCCAGACTGTGACCAAATTCGGTCAGCTTGTACTCGGTGTGCGGTGGCACGACAGGGTGCACCGTGCGTTGCACCAGTCCGTTGCGCTCGAATAAACGCAGGGTTTGGGTCAGCATTTTCTGACTGACGCCTTTGACAGTGCTTTGCAATTGGTTATTTTGCAGAATGTCTTTAGCGTCGCTCGTAAGACTGGACTTTGACCTGAGGTGTACCTCCAGCAGTTTGCGGTAAACCAACCAGGTCAGCAATCTTTAGTTTTGGTTCATAGGCGATGCTGGGCACTTGATTTCCGATATCAAAAGAATCACAAACCAGTGATCCCAAAATCGTTGTCTGTTTTGAAACAGTTGTTTTTCCAACGGCGTAACCCACAACAGCGGCGCTAACTTGCGAACCGGTTCCAATATTCAAATTGCCGTTGGTAACAAGTCCTAAACGATTGGTCAACGGAAAACCAGTACCTCCAAAAGGGATCAAGCTTTGGACTGTTATGGTTGCTCCAGTGTTTGCAGTGCTTGGTGTTGTTGCACTATTGCCTGCCCGAATTGTACCAATTCCTTGGTAGCTAACAGTGCTATTCATAATAACATTAGAAGTACCAGAATTAATTACACCTTGAATAAATAAACGCGCAGGTGAAGGAGTATTAAGCCATTGAATTTTATTGTTAGCATTACCACAAACAATTGAAGTAGCACTTGCATTTATTGGTGGTAAGGTAAAAACACTATTTTGAAATAACCATGGACAATTTGCTGGGTTAACTAAATAGCCAACATCATTAGGATAATTACTTACCAAAGTTGGCATTGTTATTTTAAGGTTATCACCATAAGGATTTTTAACATAATTACTTGGACTTACTGCATCTCTAGTATAAACATTATTTGTACCTTCCACAATTCCTGTTCCCATTGACAATCTAGCAATCTTATTTTGAGGTGTTCCAATAGTAGCTGATCCACTAGTTAAATTAAGATCGCCAGAAGCTAATTTCACTTCAGTACAAAGATCTGCAACATTACCATCGCCACCTAAAGAGTTGATTGTACTTTTAATATCGCTAGAGCCATTTCCAGCACCTAAGTAACTATTAAAAATACCAGAGTTGCCACTTAATGCTAAGGCATCCGTAGGAACTGTTAAATTGCCGTTAATGAGATGAACAGAACCGTAAACACTGACGTTACCATTGATTGCATTTATCCCCGAAGAACTAGAAGCAAAAATTGCGTTGTTATAAGGGCTACCACCAGAAACACCTAACGATACTTTTACTTCGGAACGCCCTCGATTGACTCCATTTGCAAAACCAGATCCGATAAACCCGACAGAACTTAGACTTCGACCATCGATAGCTAAAATAATTTGGTAGCCACCAACTGTACCATCAGGCAACGTAATATTTTCAAGGTATGGTGTGCCAGCAGGAATGTCAATGCTATAAAAACCAGCTGCATTTTTTAAACGATCAAGATCAAAACCAAGTGTTAAATAATTATCATTACACGTTACTGCATCTTGCACTGATTTTGGATAGCCTTTAATATTTTTTCGCAAAAACTCATATCCTTGATGTGCAACTGTTTTAAACTTTTCTAATCCCAACTCGGCAAAAACATTAGCCTGATCGGCAGAACGACTGTTATTAGCAACTAGACTGTTAAGGCGAGCATTAGCAAACATTGCAGCCCCAAGCACCCCCACCACAACAATCACTAATAATGCATAAATAACAGCGAATCCAGCTTGTTTTTTCATAATTATTCTCCAAAAACTATTACTACCTTGTAATTGATTTTTCAAGCATGTAATAGTAGTATCCAGTAACAGTTGTTATACTTTGCGCTGCCTCGCCACTTTTAATTGCCAAGCTATAATTCAAGTTGGTATCAGTATAATCTCGAATAAAACCCAGACTGCGACCCAATAGTTTGATCCGAATCGAAACTGATTTTTGGGCTGGTGTCAGCGTTTCACAAGGCACACTTGAGTCTGTTAGCACATTACACAAATACCGAATATTCATAGCCATAATGCCAGAAGCTAAGGGTAAACGCTTGGTAGTATCTGTAACATCTGGAGTTGCTTTGCAGTTGCTGTTAGCGGTTCGTATCACATTTTGACGATACAACGTTGGTACTGAGGTTACAGGATCATTTAGAATACCGTAACTCGAGTTGGTTAACACTGCTGGATTTGAAGTGTCATATGGATCAAAATAGCAAACCGCAAATTGATCAGCATTGTTTATTCCGTCAGTACCAGTAAACGGATTTACAATAGGATCCGCTTGTTTAATCGGGACGCCTCGAGAACCTGCGCTCTGAATATCTAGTGCCAGCAGATCAATAACCGTTCGTACACGATCCTGAACTTCGGTGATCTGTTGCGAGCGTTCGTATTCCTTATGTTGCGAAATGAAAAATTGAAAAGCCATGCCACTAAAAACGAGCAAAATACTGCTTGTAAGCAGAACCTCGACCAGTGTGAAACCTTTTATATGAAACGAATTCATGGCGTTACCGTCGTAATGGCAGGGCAAAATTCTTGATCTGGATTGCTCGAGTCAATCAAATCAAGACAACTGACCATGGCTGAAAGCCCGTAAGATCGTTGATTGGCTCCATTCAGCCAAGCGACATGAATCAAAACCAATACCAAACCTTCATTGGTGGGGTCTGTACCAGCTTTTCCTGCCACCCAAGTAAGAGCGTAGACAGCGGTTGTATTCGTAACAGTCAATCTACCACCACAATTTGCTGTTGTGCTCACAGCGGTAAGGGGTAGTGTAGGCACTGGGCAGTCCTCCATAAATCCTTTAAAATTGCGTGGATTAACATTCTTTGCACCCGTGACTTGCATTTGCTGTCGGAGCTTTCCCAATTGAACTTCTGCTTCTGTTTTGCCCTGAACAAGTGTTCGTGTCGAGCTTGTGAGACGCGCACTATTTATTTGTGCAAATCCAAGTGCAATGAAAGCAATTGAGATCATTGACAAAGCCATCAGTACCTCGAGCAAAGTAAAACCGTCCTGACGCTTATGCTGGTTGAATAGTGCAGGTGAATTCATAAATAACCTTTCTTCAAAACTCAGAACGAAGTTGGACAAGTTGAAGATTTAAAACGTTGGGCACGACCAAGTGCATCAACACAAACACTCCAAATGTAACCAGTAGAGCTACTTGCTGAGACTACGCTTGAGGTAACTCCGATTCGAACAAGTCCAAAACCGCTTTGTTTGGCTAAAATTCCTCTTGGATTAAATAAAATTACGGCTACATTCACATTGAGACTGGTTTTAAGATCAACATCGTGTAATTTGACACGGGTTAAATCGGACTGCCCAAAATTGATTGTAGAAATCACCTGATCTGTCGCGGTATCAAAAGTTTTATTGTCGTTACGGTCTTCAAAAACCAAATACTTTGAAGCCGCTGTATTAAAAGCAATTCCCGCGAAAAGATTGCTTTTGATTGCCTGAAGCCGTGCGAGTTGAATATCTGCGAGCAAGCCTCGGCTTGCCTGGTCTGCCTCGCGGCGATCTGGTGCAAAGTTTGGTGCTGTGAAAAGCATCAATAAGCCAAGAATCAGGATTACAATGAGTAACTCGAGAATCGTAAAGCCAGAATGGGATCGGTGAAACCCTAAACTTGTGTGTTGTAGACTCTGTCTTGATACCATGCCACCCTCATCGTTATTGTCTATCTTCGTTTCCTTAAATTACACTTACCCACTAATCTGAACCGAATCTGAACGCCAATTAACAGGTTTAGCTCATCTGTTTGCACAAGTATATACAGATGAATTTGTAAGTCTTTGGTCATCTGCAACATATCCCCCCAAGCGGGGGATTGAGCGTTTTGCTGTTGCAATTTTCGTGTACTTCTCAAAACTTGCTTTATTCCTTGGTAAGGTATTGCCACAAATGTCTTGATTCAAGTGTCCAACAAACGGTTCAAATTTCCAAGTGACCTACCAAAAGCACAAACAAAATCGTTTAGACTATACCCATGCCCTTTTTTGACCTGCCGCTCGAGCAACTTCAGGCTTTCAAACCCGCCCGCACCGAACCAGCAGATTTTGATGCGTTCTGGGAAACCACGCTTTCGGAAGCTCGAGCTTTTCCGTTAAACGCGGTCTTTGAACCCACCGCCCCCGAAATCAAAACCTTGGAGACTTTTGATGTGACGTTTAACGGTTTTGCGGGTCAACCGATCAAAGCCTGGTTGGTGCTGCCCAAACACCGTGACGGCAAACTGCCTTGCGTGGTCGAATACATTGGTTACGGCGGCGGACGCGGACTGCCGATTGACCATCTGGGATTCTCGAGCGCAGGATTTGCTTTTTTGATCATGGACACCAGAGGACAAGGCACGACCTGGCGCGAAGGTCACACGCCCGACATTGAAACCGAACCGGGCAACCCGCAATATCCTGGTTTTATGACCCGAGGAATCCTAAAACCAAGTTCGTACTATTACCGCCGGGTTTTCACCGACGCGGTACGAGCCATCGAAGCTGCCAAAGAACATCCTGCCGTGGATGCCTCGAGAATCGCGGTCACTGGCGGTTCGCAAGGTGGCGGCATTGGTATTGCTGCCGCCGCTCTCGAGCCAAGCGTCAGTTTTTGCTTGCCCGAAGTGCCGTTCTTGTGCGCTTACCGCCGCGCCACAGAACTGATTGACACCATGCCTTACGGCGAAATCAGCAACTACCTCAAAACCCATCGCTCGCACCTCGAGACGGTATTTAACACCCTCTCGTATTTTGACGGCGTGAACTTTGCCGCTCGAGCCAAAAGTAAAGCCCTTTTTAGTGTTGGTTTAATGGATACCATCTGCCCACCCAGCACGGTTTACGCCGCGTACAACCATTGGCAAGGCGAAAAAGAAATGCGGGTGTACCCGTACAACAACCACGAAGGCGGACAGAACGTGCATTTTCTCGAGAAAATCAGATTTTTGAACGTAAATTGGGAATGAGCAATTCGTTGTTTCAGACGTTTGAATTGAAGTATTGTTTCATCAATCTCGAGGAAATTTGGAGTACCTTAAATCATGATCTCACAAAACCAAATTTCACAACCGAATCTCGAAACCCTGCTCCAAGCCGATGAAATGGGCTTAAGGCTCGAGGTCACTGCTGG
>JAYTKL010000423.1:0-2125 GCA_043730305.1 Deinococcales bacterium
GTCTGGAATGCCGGCGGTGTACAAATGCTGACCGATCAATTCGGGCGTTAGATTCTGGGCAATTTGCTCAAGGGTCTCACCATTTTTGGCGCCGCTGGCAAGCAGGTTTTTCACGGCGTCAACGATCTCTTCACGTCCGCCGTAACCCACGGCAATATTCAGCAACATGCCCTCGTAATGTTCGGTCACCGTCTCGAGATCACGAAGGCTCGCCAGCACATCTTCCGGAAACAAGTCATGGCGTCCGATAGCCCTGACACGCACGTGGTTGTTGTGAATTCTGGGGTCTTTGGCAAGGTTGCGGGCTTCGCGTTCAAACAGGTGCATTAAGTGCTTGACTTCACTCGGGTCGCGTTTGGTGACGTTGTCGGTGGACAGCACCCAAATGGTTGCCGCCGGAATCCCCAGCTCGAGACACCAGCCCAGCACCTCGTGGGCTTTGTCCACGCCAAAATCGTAACCGAGTTTGCCATCAAGCCCGAGCGCTTTGGCAAAACGGCGGTTACCGTCCAGAATCAGACCAATATGCTGCGGTAAACTTGCCGCGCGAACTTCACGCTCGAGGCGCAATTCGTACAGACCGTACAATGGTTTAATCAGTGCTCTGGCGATTTGCACCAGACGTTTTTTTAGGCTGGGGGCAGGTTGGGTTTTTGGTAGGCTAGAATCCACGGTCAGCATCAGTTTACTCCTAGCGCGGTGAACAAACCGAGAATCACCCAAATGCAAAGGGTCAAGCCAAGGTTTTTATGATCTGGCTCGAGTTTAATTCAACATCTGTGAGTGAAAACTCATCAGATTTTGAGTTGCGCCACAATCTTTTCAATTCGGCGCACTCGAGTCTCATCGGTTTTGGCGTCCAAGACTTGCCGCACGAATTCTTTGCGTTTTGAGGGCGCAGATTTTTCAAACACAGCCGTTACATCAGATGCCTCGAGTGCCGCCGCCAAATCCTCAGGCAACTCAACGCTGCGTGGTTCAAGATCAAGCTCGAGCGTGACTGTAACCGCATCGCCGCCTTTGAGTTTTGAAGCTGCCCTGTGCGCGGCACTGAGGGGAATCATGAACTTGCTGCCCATGACCGCCACCGTGCTTTGATATTGATAGCCCGTAAGGTTCACGTTGACCGCAGGCTTTTTTGATAATCCAAGTTCCGCCATGTTCTGTTCGGGAACTTCGATGCCCGTGTTGTTGCCAATGGCTTTGACAGTGGTTTCAAACGTTGTTTTCATGCTCGATTTTACACGCTTTTGCACCTCGAGAAATCAGAAAAAAACGACGAATCAAATTCGTCGTGATCGCTCGAGATTGGATTGTTAAATTCCGATGTCAACAGGGTCGGGAATCAATTCCAGTTCCGAGTTGGAAATCAAGTCAAGTGGTTGCCCGATCAACCCACCAGTGCTGATACCAACAGTCGTGATCGTTTTGTATTGCAGATGGTTCTCGAGGTTTGGTTTATTGTAAACAGCACGGTTGTCTGCTTGCGTTTGAACATCAGCGGTTTGGTTGTTCATGGCGGCTCCCAGTGTGACTGAACTATCAAGATGGTAGCACAATGTTGAAAAATCACCCTTCAGCTCCCGTTCAGGATTGCTTTTTTCAGCGCAACCACAATAAAACGAGGGCTGTCATCTTTGAAGATACCACCCGCATGAGACACAACGCTTTCAACTTGAAAACCAGCTTGCTCGAGTAATGTTTTGACTTCAGTAAAAGTATAGATTCTCAGCTCGAGCGGATATGTTTCAAGCTCAGTTTCGGTGTGAAAGTGTTTGACGCCGCGCATCACGCCCGTTTTTGGATCGAACTGAGCGAAGGTTTTGTGCCAAGCCCTGGCTTGCCCTGGATTGCGAACAGAACGGCGTAACCAGGCGCTCAAGTTGCCCAATTGTTGACGAACCCTCAACATTGGACCAAAAACCCGGTGCTGCTGCATCAATCTGTTGTGAACAATCAAGAACGGATTGTGCGAATCGATCAGAAAACGCCCGCCAGGTTTTAAGGCGCGGTAAATTCCTTGAAAGATTGTAACTACTCAGCAGTGATGTGCGCTTAAGAATGTTAAGCTTTGGTCATTCCAGAAGATGCCTGCCCCAACTGTGTTCGCCTTGAAGCGGAACTA
>JAYTKL010000424.1:0-4287 GCA_043730305.1 Deinococcales bacterium
CCAGGGGCAAACATCAGTTTGGAATTTTTAAAACTTTTCACCCAACGCTCGAGTGCCCTATTGTCCATCGCCGTGTCGTGCGGAATTGATTCGTCCGACAGTCCAGAGGTGTGGGTCAAACACTGGCGCAAGGTGATTTTATCCGAAAGCTGATTTTTGTCCGCCGTCGAAAACCAAGGCAGATAATGCTTCACCGTTTGATCCAACTCGAGTTTTCCAGCCTCAACCAGTTGCATCACCGCCAGCGCGGTCATGCTTTTGGTGGTTGATCCAATCTCGAGCAGCGTGGCGTCAGTCATAAAGGTTTTGGTGGCAAGATTTGCCCAGCCATAACCGTGGCTGTAAACAATTTGGTCATCTTGCACCATCACCACAGAAATTCCTGGAACACCCGCCAAAACGCGGCGTTCTTCAATAAAACGGTCAATGCCCTCGAGGGGCAACCTTGGGGTTGTGGCACTCGCGGTCAGCGTGAGCGCGAAGATTGCAGCAATAAAAACGAAACTCGAGCGGCGTGTCATGGGTCTTCAATCTACTCGAGTTTGCTGAGTTGAAAGAAAAAAGGAACGTACTTGCTAAAACTTGAGCAACACTCTCGTGCAGTCGTTCTTACATGGTCAAAAGTTTTTGTTTGGAAATCTGGATTGTCAAGATACCGTGGTTGTTCGTCACTTATGGTGCAAACTAGAATTTTAAAGTGCACCCAATCCACTTGGTTAAAAACCAAATATTTTGCACCATGACACTGCTGGTAATGCCTTCGTAACCCTCACCCTAGATACTCCGACCATCAATCTCGAGCTTCTGTTCCTGCCCCTCGAGTTTCGGAGGTTTTGTATGAAAGCAAAGCGCGTCACGATGGAAGGCAGTGAAGCCACCGCTTCGATTGCCTTTAAAGCCAGTGAAGTGATTGCCATTTACCCGATCACCCCCTCGAGCGGCATGGGTGAATTGGCAGACCAGTGGGCGAGTGAGGGCAAGAAAAACTTGTGGGGGCGCGTGCCGATGGTTGCCGAAATGCAGTCCGAAGGTGGCGCGGCGGGCGCATTGCACGGTGCTTTGCAAACCGGTTCGCTCTGCACGACCTTTACCGCCAGTCAGGGTTTGCTGTTGATGATTCCCAACATGTACAAAATCGCGGGCGAGTTGACCGCGACCGTGTTTCACATTGCGGCTCGTAGCCTTGCCGCGCAGGGTTTGAGCATTTTTGGCGATCACAGCGATGTCATGGCTGCCAGGGCGACGGGTTGGGGCATGTTGTTTGGTGGCAGCGTCCAGGAGGCACACGATCTGGCGCTGGTGGCACACTCGGCAACGCTCGCGGCTCGAGTGCCATTCATGCACATTCTGGACGGTTTTCGCACCACGCACGAGATCAACAAGATCGAGCGGCTCGAGGATTCGGACATTCGGGTGATGCTCTCCGATCATTTGGTGCGTCAGCATCGCGCTCGGGGGTTGACGCCAGACCGCCCGATGATTCGTGGCACAGCGCAAAATCCTGATGTCTACTTTCAAGCCAGGGAAACCGTCAATCCGTATTACGCCGCCGTACCTGGCGCGGTGCAAGAGGCGATGGAAAGTTTAGCGGTGTTGACGGGGCGGCATTATCACTTGTTTGATTACCTTGGTGCGCCCGATGCCGAGCGGGTCGTGGTCGTGATGGGTTCGGCGGGCGAGACGCTCGAGGAAACCGTCAAGGCGCTGCAAGCTCGAGGTGAGAAGGTTGGTGTGGTGCGGGTGCGCTTGTTCCGACCTTTTTCGGTGCAGCATTTTGTGGCGGCGTTGCCGCCCACCGTCCAGCAGATCGCGGTGCTGGATCGCACCAAAGAACCGGGCGGGGCGGGCGAGCCGCTCTATCAGGATGTGGTCACGGCGGTCATGGAATGCCTGCGCAATTTTAATTCGATGCCGCACGTGATCGGTGGTCGTTATGGCTTGTCCAGCAAAGAATTCACGCCAGCAATGGCAAAAACCGTGTTTGATGAGCTGAAAAAACCAAATCCCAAAAACCATTTCACCATCGGCATCAACGATGATGTCTCTCACACCTCGCTCGAGGTGGACAGCAATTTTTACCTCGAGCCAGAGAATGAGGTGCGGGCTGTGTTTTACGGTCTGGGCAGCGACGGTACGGTTGGGGCGAACAAGAATTCGGTCAAGATCATCGGTGAGCAAACCGAGCTTCACGCCCAAGGTTATTTTGTCTACGACTCGAAGAAATCTGGCTCGAGAACCGTCGCGCATTTGCGTTTTGGGGCGCACCCGATTCGAGCGCCGTATTTGATTGAACATGCCAGTTTTGTCGCGGTGCATCAATGGGGATTTCTCGAGCGGGTGGACGTCTTGCAGGTCGCGCAAACTGGAGGCACGTTGCTCTTGAACAGCCGTTTTGCGCCCGAAGCCTTGTGGGACGAACTGCCGTTGTCAGTGCAACAAGTGATTCTCGAGAAGCATCTGAGGGTCTTTACCATTGATGGCGACAAGGTGGCGCTCGAGACGGGCATGGAAAACCGTGTCAACACGATCATGCAAACCTGTTTCTTTGCGCTCTCGAACGTGCTGCCCAAAGACCAGGCAACGTTACAAATCAAAAAAGCCATCGAAAAAACCTACGGCAAGCGCGGTACGGCGGTGGTGCAAAAGAATTTTGCTGCCGTGGACAACGCGCTGGCAAATTTGTTTGAAGTTGTCATTCCGACCCAAGCCTCGAGCCACAAAGCAATGCTGCCCAGTGTCTCGAGCGGCGCACCTTTGTTTGTCGAACACGTGCTGGGCGAGATGATTGCAGGGCGCGGCGATTTGCTCCCAGTCAGTGCCATGCCCGTGGACGGCACATACCCGAGTGGCTCGGCACGATTTGAGAAACGCTGCATTGCCGATGAAGTCCCCGTCTGGGAGTCCGATCTGTGTATCCAGTGTGGCAAGTGCGTGCTGGTCTGCCCGCACGCCGTGATCCGCGCCAAGGTTTTTGAGCCCGTGCTGCTCGAGAATGCACCAGTAAATTTCAAGAGCGCCGCCGCGATGTGGAAAGAGCTTCCAGAGCACAAGTACACGCTTCAAGTCTCGAGCGAGGACTGCACGGGTTGTCAATTGTGCGTCGAAGCCTGCCCCGCCAAGGACAAGAGCAACCCCTCGCGCAAGGCGATCAACATGGCATCAATCACACCGCTGCTCGAGGTTGAGCGCCAGAACTGGGATTTCTTCTTGACCCTGCCCGAACTGTTAGAACAACGTCAACCACTGCATTTTAACAATGTCAAGAATGTTCAATTGCTCGAACCTCTGTTCGAGTTTTCTGGCGCGTGTGCGGGTTGCGGCGAAACGCCGTACCTGAAATTGCTCTCACAACTCTTTGGTGACCGTGCCGTGATTGCCAACGCCACGGGCTGCTCGAGCATTTACGGCGGGAATTTGCCGACCACGCCTTGGTCGCTCAACAAGCGCGGACGCGGTCCCGCCTGGAGCAATTCCTTGTTTGAAGACAACGCCGAGTACGGGCTGGGAATGCGCTTCACGCTCGATCAGCAGGGCGCTTACGCCAGGGATTTGCTGGGTCGTTTGCGCGAGCAAATTGGGACTGAACTGGTGGACGAATTGCTGGCTGCCGACCAAGATTCGTATTTAGCCATCGAAGTTCAACGCGCTCGAGTGGCGAGCCTCAAAACAAAACTCGAGCCGTTACATGGCAACGAAGTTCAAGATTTGCAGAGTCTACTGGATGCCCTGACCCAAAAAACCGTCTGGATTGTTGGTGGTGACGGCTGGGCGTATGACATTGGTTACGGCGGTCTGGATCATGTGCTTGCCAGCGGTGCAAACGTCAACATTCTGGTGCTCGACACCGAAGTGTACTCGAACACGGGTGGTCAAGCCTCGAAAAGCACGCCGCTCGGGGCGGTGGCAAAATTCGCTTCTGGCGGCAAGTCGCGTCCGCGCAAAAACCTGGCGCAATTGGCGGTGGAATACGGCAATGTTTACGTGGCACAAATTGCCATGGGCGGCAACGACGCCCAGACCATCAAAGCCTTTCAGGAAGCTGAAAGTTTCCCTGGAACCTCAATCATTGTGGCGTACAGCCACTGCATCGCGCACGGTATTGACATGACCAAGGGCATGAACCAACAAAAGCTGGCGGTGCTCAGCGGTCACTGGCCGCTCTACCGTTTCGACCCGCGTCTCGAGACGCCGATGCAGCTTGACAGCAAAGCCCCGAGCATCGCGCTGCGCGATTACCGTCAGAACGAAACGCGCTTTCAGGTCTTGATGCAAACGCATCCCGAGGCT
>JAYTKL010000425.1:0-21681 GCA_043730305.1 Deinococcales bacterium
TCGCGCCCGAGCGACAAGCCGTACAACAAATGCCGAACGTTCAGTAAAAACGTGGTGAAGACAATCGTCAAACCGCCCGCGCCACTGGCAAAAGCGCCAGCCGCCGAAAACTGACTCGCGCCCGCAAACACCAGCACGCTCATCAAGCACGTCTCGAGCACGCTCAAACCCGCCGCTCGAGCGGTCACGGCATATGCCACGGCGAAAGGAATCACGCCAAGGTAAATCGGGAACATGGCGCGGAAACCTCGAGCGAAAACTGAAAAATTCACAATCAATTCTATCTCGAGTTGACTTGAATCAGTACGCCAACAAAGGTGTGTTTTAAAAGGATGTCGAAATTCACCTTTTTAGGTTTAAAAGATGAGTTAGGATGAGAGCAGTGGCACGCGCATTGATTGTTTCCAGTAACCCAACCGTCGCAGATCAACTCGAGTTGATGCTGGGCGAATACCAATGCCTGATGTACCGCAGCGCAGAAGCCGCGCTGGGCGAAACGCACACTTTGAACATTGAAAACGCCCCAGATTTGGTGATCGTCCATTACGACCTGAACGGTTCGCTCAGTGCGCCCGAAGTGGCGTCCTTGCTCTCGCGCCGCCCTGAAATGCGCCACACCTGGATTGTCGGGCTTGGACCGCTCGAGACGGCAACCGCGTTTTACATGGCTGGCTTGCAATCGTTCGAGATCGAACCGCTCGATGGGCAGCGCTTTAGAGCGCACCTTGACGGCGCGATGCGTTTGAAGACCAAAGACCGCGAAATCCTGACCCGCGTGCAAAACATCGAATCCAAATACGATGTGCTGCTCGAGGACGACCGCATGAAAGACAGGCTCACGCACATGTTGGTGCATGACCTGAAAAACCCGATTGCTGCGGTCATGGGCGCTCTGGATTTGGTTCGCATGGACACCCAAGCCTTACTTCCAACCAAATTATCGGGGTTGTTGCAAATGGCGTTCGACGAATCGCGGCATTTGCTGCACCTGGCAGCCAACATTTTGGACGTCCGAAAAATGCGTGACGGCAAGCTGAACCTGACCAACAAAACCTTGACCGCCAGCGATTTTGCCGATGTTCTCAAACTGGCGCTCGGGGATGTCGGAATGCAGGGTCAAACCCGCAACTTGCGTTTTATCGTGCCCAAAACCTTGCCCGACTTTAGCGCCGACCCCGAAGTCTTGCGCCGCGTTTTCGCCAACCTGATCTCGAACGCCGTCAAACACACCCGCGATGCGGGACGCATTCAAGTCGAAGCCAGAAGCAAAGACGCGCTCCTCGAGATCACCGTGCGCGACGACGGTGAGGGCATTCCAGCCGAGGACATTGAAAAGATTTTTGCCGATTTTGAACGCTCGAGGTTGACCAACACCACCCGTTTTGATTCGGGCATGGGTTTGGCATTTTGTAAACTTGCCATCGAACAACATGGCGGCAGAATCTGGGCTGAATCCGAACGCGGTCAGGGCGCAATTTTTTACATCAACATGCCGCTCATCGCCTTTGAATTTGATGGTGGCATCGAACTCGAGGACGTTGTCGAGCTGGTCGATTAAACCCCGTCATCGCCTCGAGAAACCCCACCTCTCATTCAAACTTACAAAACTCTGTATCCTGAATCTACGGAGGCATACTTTATGGTGCAAAGCACACTGCGTTGGTTGAACAATTCACTCTCGAGCTTGATTGCCCTGCTGACACCCATCCTGCTGATCGTCTTGGTTGTCCTGGCGGTGCTGTTGGTTGCAAGCTTGGTTTTGTACGCCATAGACCGCGAAGGCTTTTATAAAACCAGAGATTGGGTCTGGAATCACCTGCGCTCGAGTTTGAACTGGCTGCCCGTCACACTGGCGGTCTTTGTCACCGCCGTTGGTTTGGGTATTGCCAGAGAGGCGGTGGGTTTAAGGTTTTCCAATCAGCAAAACGCGCAGTATTCCAGCCGTGAAGACCCGAGTGGCGGACAAACCGTGCAGTACAGTCCAAGTGTCAGTTATGACAACATCATCACCTACACCCGAACTTTTGCCCTGCCGCCAGACATTGCCAAACAACTCGGTAACGACCCAGCACTTGCCCTCGCGCCGTACATCAACAACGATCCGAACAGCCAACAGGTGCGCAAAGTCAATGACTCGTTCGTCAAAAAAGCGGGTGCTTTGCTGTACACCCGCACGCTCGAGGTGATTCAACGTTCACCCGTGGCGCTCGAGAATGCCGAGGTGGCTGTCAATTTTGACTTTGGTGACACTGGCGCAGGACGCTCCTATTACCGCGCCAATTTTACGGGCAAATACACGTTCACCAACCCGCTCGAGAAAACCAGCAAATTGCGGTTCACGTTTCCGCTGCCCGACGGTTCTGGCACACTCTCAGACTTCGAGATGAAAGTGAATGGGGTCGCCGTGACGCAATCTGACCTGAGTCAAGGTTACGTCTGGGAGGGCGATGTTGCCGCCAAACAAAAAGTCGAGATTAACGTCAAATACCGCAATCAGGGCGCTCAAACATGGAATTACGACTTTGGCGCTCGGCGCGAACCAATCCGCAATTTTAAACTGAGTGTCACCACCTCCAAACCCGTACTCTTTTTGAAAGGCAGTTTGTACCCAACCAGTCAAAATGCCAACCTCGAGTGGAAACTTTCAAACGTCATCACCTCGCAGAGTGTGGTTCTCAGTTTTCCTGAAGGCAGTTTGCGTGAAACCCTGACCAAAGTTTTTACTTTTGCGCCACTTGCCTTGATGGTCATGCTGGTCTGGGTGCTCGCCTTTGCATGGCGTAAACACTGGAGGCTCGAGCCTTCACGCGTCTTGCTTGCCGTGCTTGGCTTTGGCTTTGGATTCGCCGTCAACGCCATGCTGCTTGGGTACATCTCACCCGTGCTGGCGGGTTGGCTTGGCGCGATGATCGCCACCGTTTTGGCGTCGCTTGTCCTTGGATTCGACTTTGCCTTGCCAATTGCTTTCAGTGCGCTTATACCCTTGTGTTTTTTAAATGTTGGCAATGCCAGTTTGTTTTTAAGCATGATCGGTCTGATTTTTATTGTTAGTTTGATGCCGTCAGGGACGCTCGAGAGATTTGTTAAACCTCGAGCTTCAAGCAATTGAGTTCAAGATTTGATGAGGTGCGAATCTGCCCCAAATCGCTCGAGTTGAAATTCGTTGGCTTGTCCTATCACCATGTCCGCCAGCAATTCACCTATGAACGGCGCAAACTTAAAACCATGCCCACTGCAAGGACTGGCAATCAACACGTCACTCGAGCCTTCAGGAGTTAATTTTGAGTGCCAATCAATCAAGAAATCATGGTTGTTGGTGTTCGAGTACAAACAGGTTTTGGCATGAATAATTTCACCTGCCGCGTCTGGCAGATGCTCGAGCATCCAGGCTTGCAATGTCGCCAGGGTGCGTTGTGACACCTCAAAATGGCGGTTGCTGGCGGTCACGGTTTCGCCCGAATGATGCAAACCAATTTTGACGCCAGGCAAACCGTAAATCGGAAAACCGTAGGCTTGGGCGGCATCAAAGCGGTCTGTTTCTGGCGTTGTGATGCGGTGTTCAATAAAAAGCGGAAAGCGTTCGGGCATGAACATCGCTGGGTTTTTCGGTCTGAAAAACACGCCACTCTCGAGCGTGATCTGAAGGTTTAAACTGAGATTCGGAATGAGTTCTGGTAGCCATGCACCCGCCGCGACAATGATTTTGTCGGCAGTGAAATTGCCTTTTGAAGTGACAACAGTGCTGGTTTCAAGCTCGAGTTTTTCGACGGTTGTATGCTCCAGAATGCTCGCACCGTGCGCTCGAGCCATGCCTGCAATCACTTCCGTACAATGCGTTGGATTTAAAATTCCAGCGTCCTGTGAGTGCAGCGCCACCCAATTTTCGGGCACGCGCCACTGCCCAAAGCGCTGCATCAATTCGCTCGAGGTTAACCGCTCAAAACTTGCCCCCGCGTTTTTCATGCCCTGCGCGGTCGCCTCGAGAGACGCCGCACCAGCCGCACCGACATCAAGTCCACCCGTCATGGTCAGCAACTTCAAACCAGCATCAGCCTCGAGATTGCGCCACGAAATCAAAGACCGCATCGCCATTCTGGCGTAATCGATACTGTCATAAGCAAACCTAAAAATTCTCGAGTGACCCTGCGACGCCCCGCGATCATGCCCTACGGCGTACTGCTCGAGCAATAAAACGCTTTTTCCGCGTTTTGCCAGTTGATAGGCGGCACTAGCGCCAGCGGCACCCGCCCCGATGACAATACAATCAAATTCTTGCTGCATGGCTTAGTTTATCGCAAAGTGATGTCACGACCACCGACACGGTAAAACAAGAAATTCACGGGCAAATACGAGCCGCTGGCAGGCACAAACTCGAGTTCCATGCGGTTGTTCTCGAGCTTGCCCTCAAGGGCGCGGTACAACAAAATCGGCAGGTCTTTGCGGTAGAGCACACCACTGTCGGGCAAGGCGGTGTACGCACCGTTGACCCGCACCGCACCGGCGTAAGGTCCACCGCGCGGCACAATCGCGCCAACAGTACCAATCGCATTCTCGAGCGTGATTTTGTAGGTGACTCCAAAGTTGCCCTTCAAGACCATCGTGTCACCCGTCAGGGCATCGCGCCCAACCAGGTGCTGATCCATGTTGCCGTCGCCAATAATAATTTTGGCGGGTTGTTGCGGACTGACCCGTGAGAGGTCGAGTCTTAAACTGCGAATCGCACCGTAAAACGTGCCACGTTGATGGTTTGGGTCGCGGTTTAGGGCGGGCAACGAACGCAAGGTGGTCAGGACTTCGGGCGTGTTGACATAGGGCAAGCTCGAGGCAATCAGGCTTTCTTCGATAAAAAACACCGACAGTTGCACCCTTCCGCTGGTTTCAAGGTCAAACATCAAATTTAAGCCCTGCCCAGGCTCGAGCGGATTGGAAAAGTACAATGGCGTGGATTGACTCGGCTCGAGGTTTAACGATTCACGCCCTTGGCTGGTCAGAAAGTCGAGCAGACTGGCACGCCCAAGGGTGGCAACAACGGTCGTGGCGCTGGTTTCACCGAAACGATTGATTTTGGTGGTCACGCCAAAATTCTCTAAATTGGTTGCCAGTACCAACAGTCTTGCCGTGCCACTGGCGCTGTTGGTGTGGTAAGCAATCAGACGCGCCGCACCGTTGACGGTGTCCTCGTACATCAGACCGCTGCGGTCTGGGTCTTCGGGCGAATCCGAAAGGAGCAGCGCGGTGGTGTCATCGTCGCGGAAGGGCGCAATGGTTGGATAGGTCAGCACATCTGAATCTGGGAAGGTGCGTCCAATGTTAAAAAATCGTAGGGCGTAATCGCGTTGAGAGAACAAGACATCGCTGGTCACTTTAATCTGCTGGGTGAAAACCTCGCTCGAGACGCCTTTGTTGTTAATCACCAATAAACTCAGGGTTTTGACACCAGTACTAAAATACGCCTCTTCCTTGCCAGTCCATTTCTCGGCAACAATGCCATTGCCGTCGGGGTCGTAACTGTACTCGACAATTTTGACGGGTTCACCAATACGGTACTCGCGTTTGTCCGTCGAAAAGCGAGCCACCGGCGCTCTGGCTTTATCGCCGCTTCTCGAGACGGTCACGGTAATCAGGCGCTGAATGGCATCGAGCGACCATGAGGCATTGATGGCTTTGTCGAGCACCCGCACCGCCACGTACAACGTGCCGTCAAGCACACCACCGATTTCGTTCAAGGACACCTGCTTGCCGTCAACCCGCGCCAGGCGCACGTCTGGGAAAATCTCGAGCTTGCCAAATCTGATTGCCGATGGCGCACCCGCGATTGGCTCGAGGGAGATGGACAGCAATTTGGAGAGTTCACGAAGTGGCAACAACGCCCTTGAATCCACGGTACGCTGCGGAAATGCTGAGGTGAACTGGTTGCCATTCACGAAGACTGTTGCGCCGTCGAGGGGCCAGATCAATTGGCGTGTCACCAGTTTGGCTGGTCGCGTTTGAGCGAAAGCACTGCTGAAAAAAAAGCTGAGAAAAGTCAATGTGGCGACACAGACAGATTTAAAGTTACGGTTCACAACAAAATTCACGTGAGTCAGCATAGCAATTTAGAACCCCAAAGGCAAAACAATTCCAGCATGACAGACTGCCTGAATGTGCTCGAGTTTGACTGTGACGGCAAGAACCAGCGTCTTAAGGTTTTGTGAATCATCCGTTAAACTGTGCCAGTGAACATCACTCGAGATTTTACGGTTGCCGTTTTTGTGGTTTGGCAAAACCAGGTTTTGCTGCATCAGCATCGCAAACTGGGCAAATGGTTGCCACCAGGTGGGCATATCGACCCAAACGAACTGCCTGACCATGCCGCAACCCGCGAGGTGCTCGAGGAAGCTGGAGTCAAAATTCAACTGGTGGCTTCGGATAAACTCGAGTACCAACCCGAAGGCGAATTGCCATGCCAACTGATCCGTCCCAGAGGAATCCAGCTCGAGGGGATCAACGCGGGTCATGAGCACATTGATCTGATTTATTTCGCCCAACCAGCACAACCTTATGACGGTCTGATCGCCAGCGAAGACAAACCTTTTGTCTGGTGCAGCGCCGCTCAGCTTGAGAAGTTGCCCCTCGGCAATGAAGTCCGTGCCTGGTGCAAACTCGCGCTTCAAGAACTGGCATGAATTCCGCCGCTCGAGATGCCATTTTTGATTTGGCAGTCAACCGCGCCGCCAGTTTTTTGCGTGGTGCTGGGCAAAACGCCAATCTCGAGCTTTGGCATTCCAAAACGCGGTTTGCCTCGCGGGTCGAACTTGAATTGATTCGGGTTGTGCTCGAGCAGCGCCCGTTGACGGGTGAATGGTTTTGGGCGGGTGGGGAAACTGGCGCGTGGCAAGCTGGGAAAGCCCCAACGCCGTGACTCCAACCTCGAGAAACCGTGGCGGATGTACAATCTGTGAACAAACGCCCCCTCGTAGTTCATCTTGAAACTCGGTATGATTTCGCTTGGTTTGATTCATCAACCAAACCTCGAGTGTACGGGAGTGAAACTCGAGGTGACGGGAGGCGTCATGAAATTTAAAATCGCATCGATTCTGATGTTGGCAGTGCTGGGCGTGGTTTTTGCGGCAAGCAGAGATTTTTTAACCATTCATCAATCGGGAACAATTGTCATTGGAACGGACGGCGCGTTTCCACCGTTTAGTTTTAAGCAAGGTTCGCAACTGGTGGGCTTTGAAGTTGACCTCGCCAACGCCGTCGCCAAGAGTTTGGATGTCAAAACCCAGTGGCGCACCGTGCCATTTACCCAGTTGCTGCCCGATTTAAAACAGGGCAAATTCGATTTTGTGATCGCCTCGCACGGCATCACCCCCGAGCGTCAAAAAACAGTCGATTTTGCCACACCACATTACTGCACCGGTGGCATGATCGTGGCGAAATCGGACGGACCAAAAACCATTTCGGAGCTTCCAGGCAGCCGCATTGGAGTGCAAGTCGGTACAACCTACTTGCAAAATGCGTTAAAACTTCCTGGCGTGCTCAAAAGCGACGTGAAAGGCTACGCCAAAGATGCGGACGCCCTGCGTGACTTAATTGCGGGTAAAATTGATGTTTGGATCACCGACAAATTTGTGGCGCTCGATGTCATCAAAAACAATCCAAAAGCCGATCTCGAGCATGGCGACCTCATCTTTACCGAACGAATCGCCATTGCCGTCGCCAAAGGCAATAACACCGTCACGGGTTCGATCAACAGCGCCTTGATCGGTTTAATGAACGATGGTACCTACGAGAAAATCTCAAACCGTTGGTTCGGTGAAGACATTCGCTGTGAAGGCAATTAAAGTAGCTCGAGCACGTCCGAAATGACCCAAGCGGTCATGCCCCAAATGTCAAAACCCTGCCAGTCGTAATGCGGCACCTCATTTGCCCTGGCACGGTAGGCTTTGGGGTCGCTTGGCAGTTTGGCGTTGGGTGGTAAATTCCGAGGCTCATACCTGGGTTTTAAATTTTGTAATTCCTCGAGCGGGACATGCAAAATCCTGGCAACCTCGTTCGTGTCCGCCTCGAGCGTTGCTGGTTGCTCGAGCAAGCCAAGTACGGGCGTGACATGAAAACCTTGCGGCGTCCAAACATCGTCAAGCATTCCGAGCACTTGCACCAAACTTGAATCCATCCCAATTTCTTCGTAAGCTTCGCGCAAGGCAGCCTCAATTGGTGTCTCGAGGTCATGCAGCGAACCACCAGGAAACGAAATCTGTCCTTTGTGCGTCGGTAAATGCGCGGTTCTGAGGGTCAAAATCAAATGTGCTTCTGGCTCGAGCACCACTGGCACAAGCACCGCCGCCCGCCTGAACTCTGGCAACTGGAGTTCGCGCCGTTCACGGGTTTTAAACCTGTTTTTAAGTCGCTCGAGGTTCATGAATGGAACTCCAAACTTGTTGCTCGAGCCGTTCACGTAGGAGCACTTCAGGATTCTCTTTCAAACCCCTCGTCCAAGCAATGACCGCCTCGAGTACATCTGCAACCCCTTTTGCATCATCGCTCGAGTGTTGCAAAGCTTCCAAAACCTCGCGCTTGGAACCCTTTTGCATTCCAAGCGCCTTGTGAATTTGCGTCCCTCGAGCCAGAGCACCCAATGCCCTCGGGACGCGTTCGGCAGGGTGCAGTTCAGGGTTACCCTCGCGCTCGAGTTTTTTGATTTCATCCCAGTTTTTCTTGACCGTGTCCGAATCTGGCGCAATCACATCACCAAACACGTGCGGATGACGACGTATCAATTTCTCGACGATTGCGTTCTCGATGGTTTGGTAATTGTACTCGCCCGTTTCCTCGGCAATCACCGCATGAAATGCCACCTGCAACAACACATCACCCAACTCATCCGCCACCTCGAGCGGTGTGCCAGTGCTGATCGCATCCACCGCTTCGGCGGCTTCCTCGAGAAGATACGGGCGCAAACTTTCGTGGGTTTGCTCTTGATCCCAAGGGCAACCGTTCGGGGCGCGAAGTTGACGCATGATTTCGAGAAGGCGTTCCATGCCCCAAGTCTATCAAAATGCGGTGGCTTGCCCTGGTTAAATGGTTTTGTTTTTGAAGCGTTGGGATTTGAATGTGACGAGGTGAAGTTTGTGCATCGGTATAATTTGAAAATCGCGGAGTCTATTCTAATGCAATCCACTGGCTTTCAAACGGCACATCTTAAATTTTGAGTGGCTTCAAGAAGCAACCTTGTTCGTTGATCGTTCAGGGTCAAGAAGCCAAGATTTTACGCGAATGCGGGGAGGCGTACCCAGTTTTGATGTAGAACGAACCACTTAAGCAAGAACTTGAAATTGGCACATCTGTGATGCTCAAGAATCATGAAATTGGACAGCTCGGGCATGTTGTACCGCTCGAGCCAGGATTTGTGGCTTTGGCAATGATTCGTAAAGTTGCGCTCGAGAAAGCAAATCTCGAAGCTGGTGATTAGAGGCTCGAGGTGTTTGGGTGTGAAAACTTACCTTATGTGCCAAAGTGTTCTCGACATTTTTGAGCATTATGCGGCGACTTGTGGATGGAGTTGTTTGAATAGTTAAATTTGGAAATAAGGGTGGCACATAGCTCTTACGGCAAATTGAACAGCCAGTATACGCTATACAATTGAGTTGATAAGTCACAATATTTGTGTCGAATAAAGGGGTCCCATCAGCCGCGAAATTACCTGTTTTGCTCGAGATATAAATTGGAATTGTAAACGAACCATATCTTGTGCAGGTTGCATGGACAGGAGCGTACTGCTCAAACACGTCAACATTATTTTGTTTAATAATGTACCCTGGGGTTTCATCAACCACAATCAGATCATTTGAAAGTGTTCCCTGTGCTTCGGGAAAACCATTGGTGTTAAGGTTCATAGGGTTTGGGTTTGGATGCGTTCCGGCAGCATACATTTGATACTCGAGCACACTATTCACATCGCCTATGTTCGCAATTTTCAAAACGTCACCAGTCCAAGTGCCACCGTTATTTTCATCAAATGTTAGACTAATTGAATTGGTTGACAAAGCAATCTTTGGCTTTAGAACACCCATCTCGAGCTTTAAATCTGCTGAGTTCACGTACTCGAGGTTAGAACCAAGCACCACAATTCGGGTGTCGTTGTCCACTTCAAAATCTCGAGGGTCTGGTGTGTTTGCGGGTACGTTGTCGGTGTAGTCTTTTATGCCGTCTGGGTCTTGGCAGCCTGTGTACCCTGCTGGCAGGTTTTTAGGCAGTTTGTAAATATGAAATTTGGCGTTGGGTTGGTTGCTCGAGAGTTTGAAGTGAATGTAACGCTTGTCTGGAACGTTGGTAAAAGTGAAATTCCAGAGGCGTGATGTGAGTGGTGTGGCTGGGAGCGTCTTGGGTATTTTTGCGATGGCAGTAGCGTCTTTTTTGAGGAAAGTTGCGTCAAAATCAACATCAACCGAGTTGCCGCTTATTTCATTTTCGGTTTCTTTGCGGAATATAGAGCATGGATTTCCTTCTTCAAGGAAGTCTTTGTTTAACTCGAGCGATTGGCTTTTAACCCATTTCCAGTAGGTGTCCCGTATATAATTTGGATCGATTTTTCCGAGTAATTCTGTGACGAGTTGGACGTTGTAATCCAAGTCATCTTTTGTGTAAGTTCTGTTTTTGTTAACTTTAAACAAATTTTTTGTAGCAAGAATACTTGGTAAACTATAAATCCAGTAATCATGAACACGATAGTATTTTCCAACATCTGCCAAAGAGCCAGATTTTGCATAAAAAGCGGTGTTGACTGATTTATTTGCCCATTCATTGCTTGTATTCCAAGTTATTCCAGAATTTGCTGCTGCCGCAGCAGTGGCTTCAATAATCCATTTTGTGGAGTAGTGAAATTTAATCAGATCTTTTGGTGATATTTGCACACTACTGGCAATACCATATTGTACTCCGTGAAACATTTCATGAAATATAGTTTCTTTAATTGTTTCCGAGGAACGGAATTCCCAAGGTCTTAATGGTGTTAATTTTTTAATACAGATATAAATAAATTCATCTTTATATACATACTGCCCTTTAATACCAGCATTTTCTAAACAGTTTCCAGTATATATAGATTGAATAATTACTTTAATGACTTTTGGATACTCATTTAGTTGAAGACTCATAATATCTAACCAATGATTATAAGCATCATAAGTATAATTTTTAACTGTTGTTAATATTTCAGGAGAACATTCACTATCATTAAAACAGGATACTTCAAAAGAACTTGCAGAACGGGTATTGCCCCATATAGAGATATTCGTAGGTTCTGACCCATTTGTGGAAGCAGGGATTTTACGTTTTGCCAGAGCAAAAATTGAACCTTGATGATACATACCACCTGCACGTGCATAAGGTAAATTGTTAACATATTGACCTCTGGAAAGTCCATGCCAAAAATTATCTTCATCTCCCCCTTGATCGGGATCTAAATATACTACACCAACTTCTTTATAATTTTCACCATCAGGCACAGGAAATATAATTCGAAACCCTTCATCTGAGCCTGTATCGTCACCAGTTGTGCCAATTAAATAATATGGACTGACTGCCACTTCATTTCGTACCTCCAAAGGTATGCGGACAGTGCTGGCAGGGACTTCTTCTATGAAAAGCTCGATAGGATCAATACGATCTTTTGGTACATCCACTCTAATCCCATTCGAGAAAGTCACAGACCCCCCAGCTTGAACCGTTGCAAATTCTCTTCCACTGGCAACAAAACTATAATTCACAGGCTCTTTCACACTTCTCGAGCCATTCGCAATACGCGCATTCGTGCTCAACACCGCCGTGTACTTCTGACCAACCACCAACGGGGTCAGGGGTTTAACACTCACGCTTCTCGAGTCAGCACTCCAGGTAAACGTGTACAACGGTGTGGTGCAAACTGCTTTCTTGGCAACCTTAGAACCGTGTTGTTTTTTGTTGACAAACACCCGCAGTAAGCTTTTGCCTGCAACGGTATTAAATTGCACACTGCTGTTGGCTGGTACAACCCCATCACTCAATTCGGCGGTTTTGGGCAGTTTGTCTTCGTCGGTGTCGCTGTCTTTGTCGGTGTCATTGTTTTCGTTTTCGTCTCGTTCGGTTTTCAAAGCGCTCCAATGGAATGAAACGTTGGTGTCGTTGGGGTTGTTGACATTCCAACGTCCGTTGCAAGTGCTGGTCAGTTGAAGTTTTTGGGGTTTGGGCGGGTTGAGACTTTCGTTGTATTCGCCCTTAAAAATGTTGATCGCATTTTCGACGCTGGCGCGATCCATTGCGGTGTTAAACTCGAATTTGACTGTGCCACCAGTGGCGTTGACGTTGGGTGCGGCTCGAGTGGCTTGCGGGTCGGAAACGAATTGAACGTTTGTGACGGTTGGTTCGATGTTCTCGAGGCTTGGGGTTGGGGCGTTGCCGCAACCAGTCAGCAGGGTTGTGGCGAGAATGGCGGATAAGAGCATGAAACCTCCTCTCTTCTTTCTGGGTGCGTTCGTGAGGTTGATCGTAATTGAGTTTGGGAAAAGTTTCATCACACGCAACGATAGCAGTCATTCTTTGCTCATTGTGGTTAAAACTGCTTGAACTGGAGTGCAACAGAAGCAATGCCATTCTGGTAAAGAAAAGTCTGAATTCATAATGCTCTCGTTTGGTTCTTGAGCAAACAGAATTAACAACCCAATACTTGGGACGCCAAATTTTCGAGCATTCTGCGTCACCATAACGCCTTTCAAATTCGTGAGAGCATTCTTAACCTCGAGCGTCTATACTGTTCAGGTGTTAAAGCGCTTTTCCCTTGCCTGCCTTGCTGGACTCGCCTTTGTCGGCTGTAGCCGCGATGTTGACTCTATTGCGCCGCAAATTGTGATTGTCAAACCGCGTGACGGCAAAGTTACCCAAACCGAAAAGCTCGAGGTTGAAGGTTATGCCTGGGATGACGCTGGGGTGTTGAAGGTTGTGGTCAATGGTGAGCGCGATTTGATGGTTGATCCCAAATTTAAGGATCAGCGCGGACGCAAGCTGGTCAAATTTTCGTTTATTGCCACGTCTTTGAGTTCGCAAAAGGCGGCGTACGAGGTGCGTGCCGTGGACATTCATGGTCACTCGAGCACCACCGAAATCAACATCACGCGGGACACCAAGAAACCGACCATCAATGTTGAAAACCTTGATTCGCTTGCCAGCACGGTGGCGGTCACGGGTTCGATTGAGGACAACATGCAGGTCAAAAAAGTGCTGGTGAACGGTGAGGCGCTGAACATTGCGTCGTCTGCCAAAGTGCCATTTTATGCCGTGGTCAACCGCAATCGGCGCGGCATTATCTTGATTGAAGCGTTTGATGCGGTGGGAAACAAAACCAGTCGGACGGTGTACATGCCAGCTCCGCCCGCGCCACCGCCGGTTGTGGTGAGCACGCAAAATCAAAATGGCACGGGTGTTAGCAACGGCACGGGAACAAACACCACAACCACGACGACTCGCCGGCGCAGAAGGCGGGTTCGGACAACCACGACCACGCAGCAACCCGCTAGCACTCCAGCGCCGATAGTTGTCCCAACCACACCGCGTTAACTTTTATGGACTTCCAACTCGAGCTTAAAATTGCCGCGCCGCGTTTCGTTAATCACGCGTTTGAATTCGATGCGTCCAAGGCGTTCGGCAACCAAGGTGTCACCCTCGCGGATGCTGGTGCTCGAGCTTGCCAGTTGCCCGTTGATGCGCACGTTCTTGCCCTCGATACCCGCTTGAAAGTACGCCCTTGAAACGCCGAAGCCTTTCGCGCCGACCACGTCCACGCGCATACTGGGCACAACGACCTCACGGGTTTTGACGCTGCGCTCGAGGTTGCTGGCGTCCAGCTCTTCCATTTGCAACTCGAGTTCGCGCCCTTGAACCCGCAAGTGGGTCAGGCTTTGCAGTTGTTTGAGTCCTTTTTGCAAGGTTGCGACCAAGAACATGCCGTGTTGTTCGCGGATGTCGCCGCGCAATTCGTCGGGTAAATTGATTGCCACGCGAATGTCTTGAACGTCGGTGTTCTCAGAAAAATCTGCCTCGAGCCGCACGATTTTGACGGGGTCATCCACGTTGGGAATGTGCTCTGGGTAAAGCGTGTAAATCACGCGAGACGGGTCTGGGAAACCGCCGTGCACGGCAAACCGCACGCCGTCGGCAGCCAGGGCGCGGCGATCTACCGATCCACCCTCGATAAAACCCGTGCGAACCACGCGTCCACCTCGAGCTTGAGAAACCAGGGTGCGCAGGTCGGTCATGCTGCCTCGAGGGTAAACTTCATGCCTTCACAAAACCATGCCAGGGTCAGGATTTCAAGCCCAGATGGTACAAATGAGCCGATTTGATGCGGCACTCATGCTTGGCGCGGTATGGTAGACAAAATCTCAAGGGGCAATCAAATGTTTTCGACCCGCACCGCCAACACTCAACATTGGACGCAGCATGTGATGCTGGGATTCATCAGTGGTTTATTGTTGGCAATCGCGGTCAGCTTGGTTTACGTCGAAACCAAATGGTACTTGCCCGTGGTCATGTTGTTTGTCAGCCTTGCCATGAGCTTGAACGGTTTGACCAGAAGAATTTTGAGTGGTTTGACGCTTTTGGTTGGTTTTTTGCTGGCGTTGTGTGTCTTTACGCCCGTTTTGCAACCCGTACAGCGCTTTCTGGATGTCACCCAACTGCCGAGCCGTGCGGATGTGATCGTGATTTTGGGCGGCGGACTGCACTGTGGCTCAACCGACCTTGAAGCCTCGAGCCTCGCAAGAACCACAAAAGGTTTGGCGCTCTGGAAGGCGGGTTACGCGCCAACCATCACGATTTCGGACACGACTGGATTGTGGGACAACTGCGTCAGCCTCGAGCAACCCACGCGTCAAGAAATTTCCAGCCTCGAGCCGAAAAATGCGCCAGAAATCGTGGTGTTGTCAGGGGTGCAGAGTACCCGCATGGAAGCCGAGACGGTGGCAAAACAAGCCAAGAGGCGTGGTTGGAAAAACATTTTGATCGTGACCGCACCAGCACATTCCAGGCGTGCTCGAGCCACGTTTACCCAGCTTAAACTGCAAGCTTTTGTGGTGAGTTCTGGTGAACCGCGTTACGACAGCGATTTGCACTTGCCGCATGATCGTCTGCAAGCCATGCCCGTGGTGACTCGAGAGTTGGCAGGTTTTGTGAAGTACACGCTTTTGGGTTGGTTTTAATTTAATTCCTGCCAGAAACTGTTGCCGACACCGTCCCATTTGACGTTCAGGGCTTGGGCAACTGTTGCGCCCAGATCGGCAAAGCTTGTCCGTTCGCCGAGGTTGATGTTGGTTTTTCCAGGCTTATACGCCAGCAGCATCGCGTGTTCGCGGGTGTGATCGGTGCCAAACCAGGTTGGGTCGTTGCCGTGGTCGCTGACAATAAAAAGTGCGCCGTCTTCTGGCACAGCCTCGAGAATGCTTGGCAGCGCATTGTCAAATTCTTTTAGCGCGTTGGCGTAACCAGTCACATCGCGCCGATGACCAAATTTGGCGTCGAAATCAACCAGATTTAAGAACGCCAAACCGTTAAAACTCGAGCGCATCACAGTCAGCATTTTTTGAATCCCGTCGCTGTTATTGTCGGTGTGAATGCTTTTTGTAAAACCGCGACCCGCGTAAATGTCAGGGATTTTACCCAGACCGATCACGTCCAATTTCGCCTCGAACAACGCGTCCAAGACTGTTCTGGGTGGCTCGAGGCTGAAATCTTTGCGGGCTTCGTTGACACGGTCAAACGGGTGTACGCCTTTGAACGGACGGGCGATCACCCTGGCAACGGCGTACTCGCCTTGCAGAATATCGCGGGCTTTCTGACACCAGTCATACAGTTGCTCGAGCGGCACTTTGTCAACATGGGTCGCAATCTGAAAAACACTGTCGGCGCTGGTGTAGACAATTGGCTTTCCAGTCTCGAGGTGCGCCGCGCCAAAATCGCGGATCACGTCCGTTCCCGAGTACACCCCGTTGCACAGCCAGCCGCGCTGGATGGTGGCAGCAAACGCATCCATGACCTCGGGCGGGAAACCGTCCGCAAAGGTTTTAAACGGATGCTCGAGTTGCACGCCCATGAATTCCCAGTGTCCAGTGCTGGTGTCCTTGCCCAGACTGACTTCTCGCATTCTTCCAAACGCACCAGTTGGCTCTGGCACTCGAGCGGCTTGCACGCTTGGAATCCAACCCAAGCCGAGTCGCTCGAGGTTTGGTAACTGCACGCCCGAAGTTTTCAGGACGTGGTTGACCGTGTGCGAACCCGCGTCGCCGTTTGGATGCTCGAGACTCGAGGAGAATTTGCTGGCATCTGGAAGTTCGCCGACGCCCACGCTATCGAGCACAATCACACTGATTTTCATGGACTCAGTTTAAACCATGATTGCTACTGTGGTCATGTACGAGCACCCGACGTAATTTGAGTCATTGGTAAAGCATACAGGCTTTAATTTTCTTTTCGTGCTCACTGCCAATACGCCAAATAGCTTGTACTCCAACCCTCGAGCCTTGTGTCATACTCTTCATTTCGGGGGTGAGATTTGAGGTTGTTTCTCGAGATTGCACGGCGGTCCTTCAGGCGGCATTTGACGTACCGAGCGGCAACGATAGCGGGTTTGACGACCAATGTATTTTTCGGTTTACTGCGTGCCAGTGTCCTCTTGGCGCTCTTAAATGGTCAAAGCGCCAACGGTTGGAACGCCAGCGATGCCGTGACCTACGTGGTTTTAACCCAAGCCATCATGATGTTCGTCAGTATTTTCGGCTGGACTGATCTTATGAACGCCGTGTACCGGGGCGAAATTGCCACCGATTTGCTGCGCCCCATGAGTCTGTTCGGTTTCTGGTTTGCCCAAGATGTCGGACGTGCTTTTGCCGCGTTGCTGCTTCGTGGCGTCACGATTTTGGTCATCTCGAGTTTGATTTTTCACATCAAACTGCCCTCGAGCGTTGCACAATTTTTGGCGTTGCTGCTTTCCATGATGTTGGCTTTAACCATCAGTTTCGCCATTCGGTTCATCTATAATCTTGCCGCCTTCTGGTCGCCCGACGCTCGAGGTTTTGCCAGGTTCGCGTCAGTCATTGGCACGTTCGCCAGTGGTTTTTTGATGCCGCTACGGTTTTTTCCAGATTGGTTGCAGCAACTCTTAAATTTCACGCCGTTTCCGCACATCATGAACACGATCATCGAAATTTATGTCGGCTCATATTCGGGCAACCAACTGCTCGAGGCTTTGCTGGCTCAAACCTTCTGGGCTGCGTTTCTGGTGGTCTTGGCTCAAATCATTCTTGCTCAAGCCTCGAAACGTCTGGTGATCCTCGGTGGTTAGTTTGCGCCATCACCTCGAGTTGTACTCTCGCTTGCTTGGCGCTCAGTTGCGTTCTCAAATGCAGTACCACGTCGGTTTTGTGCTCGATCTCATCAGCACCATGTTTTTCACCGCCACCGAATTTGGCGCGTTTGTGCTGGTCTTCCAGCGCTTTCCCAGCATCGGCGGTTGGAAACTCGAGGAGGTCGCGTTTTTGTACGGCATGGTCGAAGTTTCTTTTGGTGTCATGGACATGGTTTTTGCGGGTTTTGATCCGCCTGCCTTCGCGCAGTACATTCGCAAAGGCACGCTCGACCAGTTTTTGTTGCGTCCCTCGAGTTTGCTGATTCAAGTCTTTGGCTCAGATTTCACCCTGCGCCGCATTGGTCGGATTGCGCTCGCCGTCGGAATTTTGGTGTACGCATTTAATAACAATCAGATCGTTTGGAATCTCGAGAAACTGCTGTACTTCCCATTCGTGATTCTGGGCATGATCTTGTTCTTTGGCGGCATGTTCATGATCGGCGCGACGATCACGTTCTGGACGGTTGAAAGCACCGAAGCCATGAACATTTTCACTTACGGCGGCGGTTATTTAATGTCGTACCCAATGAACATTTACAGCGATTGGTTGCGAAAAATCTTCACTTTTGTCATTCCCGCCATTTTCCTCAATTACTATCCAGCGCTGTTTTTTCTCGAGAGACCCGATCCGTTTGGAATGCCGTACTTCGTGCATTTTCTAGCGCCCGTGGTTGGGTTTCTGGTTTTTTTCCTGTCGGTTCAATTCTGGAAGTTTGGCTTGATGCATTATCAAAGCACTGGAAATTGAGGCTGTCGTGATTGAAGTCGAGAATCTGTCCAAGCATTTCACAGTGCGCAACCCACAAAAAGGCAACTTTGCCTTGTTTAAAAATTTCGTCTCTCGAGATACCAGAATTCTAAAAGCCGTAGATGACGTTTCATTCAAGGTCAATCGCGGCGAGATTGTTGGTTATCTTGGACCGAACGGCGCGGGCAAAAGCACGACCATCAAAATGCTCACGGGTCTTCTCGTGCCAACTTCGGGAAATCTCGAGGTGAACAGTTTTGTGCCCTGGAAATCCCGTCAAGCTTACGTCTCGAGAATCGGGGCAGTGTTCGGGCAGCGCAGCACGCTCTGGTGGGATTTGCCCGTGATCGAATCGCTAGAATTATTGCAGTTCATTTACAAAATCCCAAACTCAACCTTCAAAGAAAACCTCGAGCATTTCACCAAAATCCTTGGGCTGGACGAATTCTTAAACAGTCCAGCCCGTTCACTGTCCTTGGGGCAACGAATGCGAGCCGATTTGTGCGCGGCGTTGCTGCACAACCCAGATTTGCTGTTTCTCGACGAACCCACGATTGGCTTGGATGTGGTTGCCAAAGAACGCATCCGCGAATTTATTTTGCACATCAACGCGACCCGAGAAACCACCGTGGTTTTGACCACGCACGACCTGGCAGACGTGCAAAAACTCTGCAAACGCGCCATGATTATTGATCACGGCAAACTTCTTTTTGATGGCACGCTCGAGATTTTGCAAAATCGTTTTGGTGGAATGCGGCAACTCGTGGTGGACTTCGCAGAATCTTATGCGGCGCTCGAGGTTGAGGGCGCGAAACTGGTGTCTCGAGATGGTTTGCGTGCCGTGTACGCCTTCAGCCGTGAAAAACTCAGCGCGTCAGAATTGATTCGCAGACTCTCCGAACGCTTTAGCCTTCAAGACATTTCGGTGCTCGAGCCTGATATTGAAGCGACCATCAGATTGATTTACGAACAGAATTTGTTGGGAACGACATAAACACTCCAAATGAATCTCAGATATTGAATTGCTCGAGCTAATTTTTAGTGCTGAACGGCTCCCAAATAACATTCATCACAATAACCTCGAGTTCATTTTCAATGCTCTCACTAGCCCTCCGCGCCCGTTCTTTCGTTAAAATTTTGTGCCTCGAGAACACCACCTAAAAACGTATTGACACACCTCGCTTATGCTGTTACACTCCTGTTCGCGCCCAAAAGCGTGACCTCTTACGGAGGGTTGGCCGAGTGGTTGATGGCTGCAGTCTTGAAAACTGCCATAGGTGCAAGCCTATCGAGAGTTCGAATCCCTCACCCTCCGCCACGTTTTTTCGTTAGTGCTATAATCTTGAGTGTAGGAAGCGATTCTGCCCGAAAGGTGCATGTTAGAATCAAGAAGCCCGGAGGGATGGGTGAGCGGCTGAAACCAACGGTTTGCTAAACCGTCGTAGGGGGTAACCTTTACCGAGAGTTCGAATCTCTCTCCCTCCGCCAGAACGTCAGGAAGTTTGCACCACGTTAGGATGTACCTGTAGCTCAGCTGGATAGAGCGTCTGACTACGGATCAGAAGGCCAGGGGTTCGAATCCCTTCAGGTACACCAGAGAAAAAGAACCCCGTTTTGGGGTTCTTTTCGTTATTGTACGAGATTTTTTCGTAAAAAATTTGGAAGTTCACATAAATTTAGATATTACTGATCTCTCCGAAGGCTGAAGGTGCATAATTCTGTTTAAAATATTTGAATAGAACTACGTGCTCATTTATTCCCCGAAATGTTGCATATTTTTCAAAATATTTTTTTAAACTTGTTTCATCGTCAAAAAGAGCGCTCAAAAAATGGTATATTAACTCCGAGTTTGAAAATGTAATTGAGATTAAATCTGTATAGAACAACTTATCTTCAACTGTTGATTCCTCTATAAATTTGAACAAATGTGAAAGTAATTTCCTATAATTAATAAATTTTGACGAATAAATAGCTTTATTTTCCAAGTATTTTTTAATTTCTGGCAATTTCTCTTTCGCTAAATCAAGGTTTCCCCTAGTCATTCTACTTACTGTTGAGTGAATTTCATAGAATAAATCTCGACTTCTAGTAAAATCTTCTCCAATAGTATCCAATGTATATTCTTCGGATTTCAATTGTGTTGATATCTGACTTATTTGAGTAAACATTATAAAAAACGTCGCTTCAAATTGTTGCTTTATCATTGTCCTACTTTGTAACTCGAGTGCTTTCTTTTGTCCTTCGATTTCTTCTCGAGTTTCCTCCATTTCTTTTCTGGTTAACGCTAATTCTTCACGTTGAAGTCGAAGTTCTTGGCTTTGTAGCAAGATTGCATATATCAACCCTACAAATGCCAAACCTGAGAATAGAGCGGCTGCCGCACCAAACTGACTTCCAAAAGCAGAACGTTTATTATCATCTTCAAGTGACTGACCATATAAATAATTGCCCGCGAATAGACTAATAACAACAATGATTGCAGATAAGGCAATTAGCAATGCTCTAGTTGATGCACCTTTTGCGATTTGTTCATCGGATTTTTTAACCATTCTTTTAAATCTTCCCAATCCTCGAGATTGCTACTTCTATCTGCTCGAGGCTGCACGCATAACTCAGTCTCACCCGTCCTGGCGCGTGAAAATCTGTGCCTGGAACAACCGCAACCCGTGCCTGCTCGAGAATGATTTTGGCGGCTTGGGTTTCGTCACTGTGGATTCTGGTGGTGTCTGCCAGCACGTAAAAAGCACCTTCGGGGGTGGGGGTTGGCAGCCCAATGCGGTTCAAACCGCTTACAATCGCATCACGACGACCTCTGAAGGCGATCCTAGCCATGTTGATGTACTCGCTGGTGTCGTTCACGGCGGCGATGGCTGCCCACTGGGCAATGGTGTTGGCATTGCTGGTGCTTTGCCCCTGAATGGCGTCCATTGCTTTGATGACAGGTTGTGGCGCTGCGGCAAAACCGATGCGCCAGCCGGTCATGCTGTACGCTTTGCTCGCACCGTTGACGGTGATCACGCGGTTTGGATTGAACGTTGCGGCGCTGACGGGAAGTTTGCCCGTGTACGTGATGTGCTCGTACATTTCGTCGCTCATTACCCACAAATCGTGTTTGTCGGCAATGTCCATCAAACCTTTGACGGTTTGGTCGCTGTAAACCACCCCGCTTGGGTTGCTGGGGCTGTTAAAAATAATCATCTTGGTTTTTGGGGTCACTGCTGCCTCGAGCGCCTCAAGCTCGAGCGCGTAACCATCTTCGGCTCGAGTTTGCACAATGACTGGAACGCCACCAAAAAGGCGTACTTGTTCGGGATAAGTCACCCAGAACGGGGCAGGAATAATAACCTCGTCACCTGGGTTAATTAACGCCCAACATGCGTTAAACAGTGCTTGTTTGCCGCCCGTCGTGACTTGAATTTGCGCGGGAGTGTACTCGAGGTGGTTCTCGCGTTTAAACTTTGCCGCCAGGGCTTCGCGCAACTCGGGCACGCCCAACGTTGGTGTGTACTTGGTCTTTCCC
>JAYTKL010000426.1:0-7470 GCA_043730305.1 Deinococcales bacterium
GATCACAGATTTAAGGGAAACCCGCATACGCTCGAGCGAGCCGAGCAAATCTCCAATTTCGTCATTGCTTTGAATTTCGACGGTTCGGTCAAGGTCACCGAGGCTGATACGGTTGGCTTGATCGGCAGCGGCGATAATTGGGCGTACCAGACGGGTCGATAGTGTGATTGCGAAGGCAATGGCAAGCACGGTCACGATGGCAAGTCCGATCAACAAAGGAATCAGAGAATTGATGATTGAACCAGGAATACTTACCAGTGAAAGTGCAACATAAACGTCTCCCATTTTTTCTTGATTGGGGCTAACGATATTGGTAATTGCACCCATGTAATTTACGCCTTTAAAAGTAAATTCGCCAGAACCAGTGTTTTCAAAACCTTCCATAGTGACCGCAAGTGTTTCATTCTCTTCGGGTGTGATTTTGATGCGGCTCTCAAGAGAAAACGGTCCGTTAATTTTGATTTTCGCATTGTGGGTTTCTAAGAACAAAAATTCATAGTCAGGGAAGTTTTTAAACAATTGATTTGAGGTTTGTTGTAATTGAACCCTGGCGGCAGAAACCAAATTTGGATCGGTCAATTGGTTGAAAGCTGGCGTATCAAGTTGCTTAATCGCCGATACCGCTTGAACTGCCCGAATACGGAGTTGTTCTTTGTAAATAACGTTCAATTGAAACACCAGGAACAAAGTGATTCCCAAACCGACCAGCAGAATTGGAAACAAAATTGAACTGAGCAACTGAGCGCGGACGCTGGTACGGCGCGTACCGCGATTTTGTGCTTTAAGGGCTTGCGAGGGTAATTCACTGACGGCGGCAGGCGCTTGAGACTGTGCAAATGGGTCAAAAGCGGGTTGCGGCGCAGCATTGGAACTGACCATACCGGCGGCTGGCGCAAAAGGGTCTTGTGCGCTCGAGGCTGCGAACGGATTATTGGCAGGTGCGCCGAAAGGATCATTTTTTGGTGCGGCAAACGGATCATTTCTGGCTGGCTCGGCAAACGGATTATTGGCTGGGGCAGCGAACGGATCGTTTGCTGGAGCAGTTGACGCCCCTTGGGTTGGTGCCGTAAAAGGGCTGTTGACACTTTGATTGAACGGGTCAACGGCTGGCGCTCCAAATGGGTCATTGGCAGCCGTGGGATGTTGCGAAACCGAATCGGCTTTGAACAAATCCTTGCTGTTGGTGGCAAATGGATCACTCGACGGTGCAATCGAGCTGTTCATGACCGGAAACAAATCAGACATAGATGGAGGCTTTTGTGTAGCGGTTGGAAGCACGTACGGGGCTTCATCAACTGGAATTATCTCATCGGGAACAATCGGGATTCCACCACTCGAGGAACTGCTCGAACCTGCGTTGACATCATAATTGCTGACGGGTACTTCTGGAACACGGCTTGGTTCAACGTCGACTTGATGTTCTGCCGCAGGAACGGGTGCTGGGCTTGGCGAAATTTGGCTTTCAGTCGCACTCTTGACAGCAGGTTCGAGGTTTTGAGCATCAGGGACAACATTTTCGATGGTTTCAGGATCGACCACTTGCACGCTGACGCCCGCTTTGCGCAATATGCTTGCGACGCGGTCTGCCTGAGCGGCACTCGAAGCCCTGGCGATTCTCGAGCCTGAATTTCGGGTCAGCAGTTGCGCGAGTTTGTCGGGCGTTCCGCCCAATTGCGAGGCGGTCTCATTGGCGACACGTTGTGCCACCTCGGGACTTAAGGGTTCGACCAGATGAATGCTGTATGGATTTGCCACGGTTGCCTCCCAGCGCGAGCGGGACTGAATAGAGTTGAAGGATAAAGTTTAAATACGGTATTTGGCACGAAGTTCGGTTAAAGATTGGATGAAACGGTCTCGAGCGGTGTTGTCATCGACAGCACCCGCCAGAGCGCGAAGGAAATCGGAAAACAAAGCGGCAGGTAAACTGGCAGGATTGATTTTCAGATCGTTGCAGACATCATCAAAAATGTATTCGGCGGCAGGTCCAACGCTTTTGGAATAACTTTGTCGCAATTCGGCGGTAAAGCGCGGGTCAATGGTTGAAATGTTTGGAGCAGTGCCCGAATTGGTCGCATTGCGCGGCGGCTGATTGAAATTCATTGCCTCGAGCATTTGCCGTGCGTCGAGCGAAGCCACCACAGAGCGCAACCTCGCCTCTGCCCAACCGAGTTCTTGTCCTGCCCTGCGCAACGAAATCGTACCACTCAGTTTGGGCAGCAACATCAAATCATCACCGCTCAAGGTCACTTCGCCCGCATTTTTGGACGCCAGACGCACCATGCGGTCTAAGTCGATACCAAAGTCGTCGTTAGAACGCTTTTCGTCAATTGCCACCGCAACCGACAAAGCCAGTCCCTCGAGCGTGTCGCTGATACTCGATTTGGGACTGATTTCACCAGTATGAAATTGAAACCGACCGCCAGCCCAGCCAGAAATGCGTTTGACGGCATATTCGCCCTGCAAAACGCCAGACTCGGCATGAACCACTTCACCATTTTGAACGTAAATGGCGGCTGTCTCTGAACCGTAAATCACCTCGAGCCGACCGGTCGAGGTGGTCAATTTTAAGTATGAAAGCAAGCTAAACAACTGCTCTTTTTCAAGTGAACCTTGCAAACCACTCATGACTGCTCCCAAAACCAGAACAATGAAATTTGAATAACAGCAGAGGCTCGAGACTGAATCGCCGCAAGCACAAATTGATTGGCGTTAAATTTTAAAATGGGCAGATCACCTCTAGACCCGCAGCACGCCAAATTTTGAGGTGCTTGTCACGAATTTGCATCAGCAAAGGATAGAGTGCTCCAGGATTGACGCCCAGGCGCTTCAGGGTTTCCAAATACGCGGCAATCAACGCTTCAAAAGCACTTGGGCTTGGGCGTTTCATGATCAAGTTGCTGTTTGAAAATTTGACTTCATCCAAAAACGGATCGAGTTCAGGATATCGTTCGACCAGTGACAGGCTGGCGGCACGCCAGTGCGTGTCGAAAGTCATTTTTCCTCGAGCGGCATCGGTTCGGGCTTCACAGAATGACAGAATTTCCGCCCAGGTCTGCACGACCTCTTCAAAACTGCCCTCGTTTAAAATTGCGTTCTGATCGAGCAGCGCAAATTCGCCCTTTCCGTACACCGCCAATTGTACCCCTGCGTCTTCGGCTTCAATCGCAATTCGGGTCAGCGCCTCGTGTTGGTACAAGGTGACACTGCCAGATTCGTAACTTGAGAGAATCGGTTGCCCTTCCATCATGGTGATGACGCCGCGCCAATCAAAATCGAGCACCACGAGTTGACCCGTGTGACGTTGCGCTCCTAACTGCGAAAACAAGGCGTTAAATGAAGCTTGAGGTACGGTGCGTTCCAGCTCGAGAATCCAGGTGCTGGCGTTTGAGAGCATGGTGACGATGTACCGATCTAAGGTGTACAAACTGATGTTGGTATCGCGGATGCTATAACTCGAAATCAGCGATTCACGGGTGAGTGCTTTGGATTGCTTGCCCTCGCCAAAGGCAAAAGCGCCAACAAACTTCGAGTCCAAAAAATAAGCTCGAGCCGTCAACAAGGGTGATTCGACCAAGGCGAAACCGCTGAAATTAGCCCGCGAGGCAATGTCAGACTCGAGCATGTCCCAACGGATCAAGGCGCTTGACAGCCCCTTAAAGATCGGCGCATCCATTGGCAACGGTGGTAAGAGCAATGCCCCTTTGCTGATCTCAAATGCTTTTTGTTCATTTGCCATTCTTCACTCACCTCACTAAGAGCCTAACTTAAGTTTTGTTTCAAAAAACTGACGAACTTTTAGCAATCATCAAACGTTAGACCAATTGAAAAACACTTCCCAATGCAATTCAGCAAATCTTGTGTCTGCAAAACACTTTAACTTTATATTAACGACTTGTAAGAAATTCCCTGTTCAAACTTGGCATGGTAGAGAATTTTCTTTCAAATCGCCCAAATCAAGCAGGGTAAACGCTAGAAATGATCGTTTGAACGCTGCTCGAGAATCAACTGATCGCCAGATTTGGCAATTTGCACCAAGGAGATCACATCAACATTCTGTACTTGCAACCTGGAACGCGCACCCAAATGGGTTTTTTCGGTCAAGGCAGCCAACGCCAATACCCGTGCTCCCGCCTTGGCTGCCAGATGAACCAATGCCAGCGATTCGGTGCCAAGCTCGAGAAATTCATCGAAAACAATGACATTGGAACCCTTGGGGATCGCGGTTTTTGCCACCGCCAGCGTGCGTTCATGAAATGCAAGTTGCAACAAATCGTCTCGAGCCGCAAATTCTGACACTTCACCACCCTCAAAACTGATCAAATCCAAATCGCCCACCATGACAAATGGACATTTGAGCGCATTGGCAATGGTCAGGCACAGCACGGGTTCATTGATGCCCAAGAGCAGTAAATTCTCGCCGGTCGGCAACAAACTCGCCAGCGCTTTGCAAGCCACGGTCATGGCTTCAATATCAAGTTTGGCTAGTAACGCCTGACGGTTAAATGCCGCGTCACCCGCCACCAGAAAACTGCTAACCGCATGATGAAAACGCTCGAGAGGCAACATTGATTTCATTCTAGCAACAAAACCAAGACAAATAACAGCGATCCTCAATTCGAGAAATAGACTTTCAAGCATTCGAGCGCTCAGACCGTAGCTAAAAGCCTGTTCATGAAGGAATCTCGAGTCGTTTCAAGAAGCAAATGGCAATTAGCAAATAGCGAACAATTTTCTGTTCATTGCTATTGGCTCATTGCTCAAAACACTTCAAACCTGCGATATTTTCTCGCACAACAGACTTCATAAACACCTTCTAAGAAAATCGGTTAACCTTTAACCGTGAGCGACCAACCAGCCAATGCCCTGATCCACGAAACCAGCCCGTATTTATTGCAGCACGCGCACAATCCAGTTCACTGGTTGCCCTGGGGAGAGGCGGCGTTTGAAACTGCCAGAAATCGGGATGTGCCAATCTTGTTATCGGTTGGCTACAGCGCCTGTCACTGGTGTCACGTCATGGAACGCGAAAGCTTTGAAAACCCCAGCATTGCCGCGCTCATGAATCAGTTTTTTGTCTGCATCAAAGTAGACCGCGAGGAGCGCCCAGACGTGGACAGTGTCTACATGAACGCCGTGCAAGTCATGACCGGACAGGGCGGCTGGCCCATGACGGTATTCATGACCTGGGACGGCAAACCATTCTACGGCGGCACATACTTTCCACCCGAAGACCGCTATGGTCGCCCAGGATTTCCACGGGTGCTGCAAAGTTTAAGTGACACCTGGGAACACCGCCGCAATGATATTTTGGCGAACGCTAAGGACTTGACCAGTCACTTGCAAAATCTCGAGCGTATCAAACCCGCGCCAGAGATTGACTTAACGGTGCTCGAGAAAGCCGTTGAAACCATGCAAGGCAACTTTGACCCCAAATACGGCGGTTTTGGTGGCGCTCCCAAATTTCCAAACCCAGGCACGCTCGAGTTTCTGGCGCAACACCATGGGCAAACCAAAAACCCGATTGCGCTCGAGATGCTGACCCTAACCTTAAATGGCATGGCGAATGGCGGCATGTACGACCAGATTGGCGGCGGTTTTGCCCGTTACAGCACCGACGAACGCTGGCTGGTGCCACATTTCGAGAAAATGCTCTACGACAACGCCCAATTGGTTGTGACTTATCTTCACGCCTTTCAGATCACGCAAGATTTCAAATATTACTTGGTTGTTCTTCAAACCCTGAACTATGTGCGCCGCGAAATGACCGACTCGAGCGGCGGTTTTTACAGCGCCCAAGATGCCGACTCTGAAGGTGTGGAAGGCAAATTCTTTGTCTGGAGTTTGCTCGAGATTCGCAAAATACTTGGTGATGACTCGAGGCTTTTTCAACTGGCTTTCGGCGTGACCGAATACGGCAACTGGGAGCACCATAACGTACTGAATCGAGTTTTAAGTGACGAGCAAATTGCCACTCAACTCGAACTCGAACTTGACGATGTTCGAGCCTCAATCGAAGCCAGCACCATCAAACTGTTCGTCGCTCGAGAAAAGCGTATCAAGCCAAGCTTGGACGATAAAATTTTGACTTCCTGGAATGGCTTGATGCTCAAAGCCTTCGCCTTGGGAACTCGAGTCATGCTCGACAAGAAATATTTAATTGCAGCCGAGAAAAACGTTCAATTCGTTAAAACCCATCTGTTTAAAAACGGACGATTGCTTCACACCCACAAAAATGGAATCTCAAAAATTGACGGGATGCTCGAGGATTACGCCTTTTACGCCTTGGGACTGCTCGAGTTGTACCGCACAACCTTCAAACGCGAACACCTCGAGTTTGCAATTGAACTCACGAACACGGCAATAGAACTGTTTTCAGACCCAAACGGCGGCTTTTTTGACACGCCCAAAGACGGCGAGAAACTGATTGTTCGACCCAAAGGTTATTTTGACAGTGCCGTGCCGAGCGGTAACGGCGCAATGGCAATGCTTTTAATAGAACTCTCGCGTTTGACTGGCAAACAAGAATGGGAACAACTGGCGCTCGAGCCGATCAAACACATGCTCGAGGTCATGCACCGTCAACCCACAGGTTTTGGTAGCTTGCTGCAAGCCTTGGAAGCCCATTCTAGCCCAATGCGCGAAATCGCAATCATTGGTAACCTCGAGCAGGAGGACACCAAAGCGTTATTAAAACTTGTCAATGACAGATACTGTCCGCACATTACCGTTGTGGTCGCGTCGCAAGGGGAGAGCTACCTTCCAGTCCTCGAGCAACGAGAGATGATCGAGGGCAAAGCAACGGCGTACGTTTGCGAAAACCTAGCGTGTCAACTGCCCGTGACCACAACTGAAGACCTCGAGAGACTGATTCAAGCGCTCTGATTCAAAATAATCGTGATTTTCTGCCAAATTTTGCGCGACAAACCCGAAGTCAAATCCTCTAGTTCGTTGACGCTCTGGTTGGCAGCGCTGTCATCAAAATTGTTGACGTACAAAAACGCAATCTTGCTGACCAGACTGAGCATTTCAGAGCAGTAATCCAAGTAACGCGCCAAGTTTTCGTGGTTCAAACCGTGCTGGCTCGAGCCTGGGGCTTTGGTCAGTTGGTGCATGTCAATGATGTGCGCCACCGCACGCAAATTGGTGATGGCATCAATCACGCGCTGTCGTTTGATGCGTCCCTCGATGGTCACCAGCGAAAAAACGCCAGCCACCAACAAAATCACTTCATTGGTGATTGACTCGAGCATCGAGACCAAACTTTGCAGATCAACTTTTGCCATGCCAATTTGCGATCTCGAGACGGTGAACATCAATGCCACGGTCACAAACAGCAAAAATACGCCAATGCCAATTCGTACCGACCAGAGCGGCTTGATGATCCAGGTTGCCACCTCTTTGGTATCCTTGGAAATCTCAATTAGATCGCCGCAAACCCGACTTAAACCAGAACTGGGAAAACGTTCCAAA
>JAYTKL010000427.1:0-4394 GCA_043730305.1 Deinococcales bacterium
GCCGTGATCGGTCATGGCAACAGTTGGGTTGGTCGGGCTGGTTTTTGCCACCCATTTCAATAAATCCTTGATTCGTGCCGCGCCGTCCAGCAAAGAATATTGCGTGTGCTGATGCAAGTGCGCGAAACGTTTCGGGGTTTTTAAAGAAGCCTCGAGATTGTGGTGAAGATCGGCGGGGTTGGCGTCTCCTGGTCGTAACGGGTTGCTCGAGTCGGACATGACAATATGTTACTTCCGTAACGTGAGCTTGCACAGTCTTGACAAACAAAAATCTCGAGTTTTAAATCGTGACCTCGCAACCGCATTCAAACTCGAATCGCGCTGGACTCGAGAATTGTTTGGGTTCAGTCCATTCCTTGCGGTGGTGCAAAATAACTTTGCTGCGCGGATCAAAAATCAAAATGTCTTTGACGCCATTTGAAAGGTAAAACGGCGGGCTTAAAACCAAATCTTTATACTCGTAATTTTTGGAAATAATTTCGATCACTGCCCCAGGGGTAATGTTTAATTCTTCATCTGTATCAAGCGGACTTGGAAGTTCGCAAAGAATGGCAATGTCAGGGCGTTTGAAAGAGCCATCCGCAAATGTAAACAACACGTCAGCCACATGGACACAGCCACAAGCAGTCGTCACAGGGCGAATACTCGAGCGAATTCGGTCTACTTCCCATTGATGAAAAAACGCGGGACTGGCTTCCCAAACGCCAAGACCACCCATCATCTCGAGCCGAATGTTTAATGATTCTGATTCCCGAATCAATTCCTGCATTGGTACACTCATACCTCGAGTTTACACCGCAAAAGTTCGTTGAAACCACGACTTTTCATAGAATCTCGAGCAACAATGCAATTTAGAGGTGACACAGTGGCAGTTTCAATCAAACGTTTGGGCGCTGGTGACGGGTCAATCCTCGAATTTCTGGCACTCCACGATGCCGACTTTGACCTTGATGAACGCGGAGCGCCACAACAGCCGCTAGAGCTTGAAACTGCAAAGCGTTTTCTCGAGCATCCTGACGTGCTGCTGTGGGTGGCGTTTGACGAAAATGTGATTGTTGGATTTTTGCAGTGCAACGTCATTTTGTTACGCTCGAGGTTAGGGCAAGAGCTTGTGCTGTACGAAATTGGTGTGCATCAAGATTGGCGCAGGCAAGGCATTGGTCGAGCGCTTTTGAACCAGATGGAAACCTGGATGCACGAAAACAAAGTCGATGTGGTCTGGGTGCTTGCCGACAACCAAGAAGCCGTGGAATTTTATCGCTCGAGTGGCTTTGAAGCGGAAAACCCGCAACCGACATACATGCTGCGGGAAATTACGATTTGAACCCGTCTGGCATCAGTCCAACCACTGTTATCAGATCAAATGGACGTGCCTCGAAAGTGCGGGGCGAGTATGCTATCAGGCATGAATTCAAAACCCAACATTCTCGAGCAATGGGGCATTAGTGTTGAAGACCTGAGTAGAGCCATTCTCGAGAACGGCAGTTTGCGTGGCATGGTCTTTGGATATGTTGCGGAAATCAAACTTCGCAAGTTGCTGGAGGCAAATAGTGACGTGAGTTTTGTGGTCAAACACGACGACCATGATCGAAAGCGCAAAGGTGATTTGAGAATCGTTTACAAAGGTCAGGAATTTTTGCTCGAGAGTAAATCGCTGCAATCAAATTCGGTTCGATATTTGCCTGACGGGTCTTGGCGAGGTAAAACGCAAGTAGACGGAAGTGATCGGCGCAAAGTGAAATTTGCTGATGGCTCGAGCTTGGAAACGACGCTGTTGCTACTTGGGGAGTTTGATGTTCTGGCAGTGAATTGTTTTGCTTTTGAAAACCAATGGTTTTGGTTATTTGCCCTAAACCGTGATCTTCCACGTTCAAGTTTTTCAAAGTACACGCCTGCTCAACAAGCGGGTTTGATTGCTTCGTTGGTTGAAGTCACAAAACCCGCCAGTGGTATTTTTACAAGCGATTTGTTTGCACTGCTTGATTCAATGATTGCCGAGGGTCATGGCTCGAGTTGAATGATGTTTGAGATTTTATGTTTGATTTTTTGGAACACCAGAAAATACGAATGGTTTTTTCTGGCATGAACTTGAGTTTTTAAGCGGCTGACTCCTGGACGATTTGGTCGCACCAATACGAACAAATCTTTGGTGTAAAACCCGAGTGATTCGTAAGCAGAAATAATTTCGACGTGGGTCAGACGTTGCTTGTTGGCACTCACTTCATCTTGGCATTTTGCAATCAGAACACCACCAGGTTTAAGTACACGGTATGCTTCTCGCCCTGCTTTGATGTATAAATCCGTGACAGCATCGTGCCATTTGGGTTCGCCCTCGAGCGCTGGGGTGGCTTGACCGTTTGAGTAACTGTCTCGGAATGCTGAGTGTGTCCCAGAACCTGCAAGGTGTTCGGTATCCCGACGGAACAAGCCTTCCATGTATGGTGGATCAAGTACCAAACCATCGAGCCAACTGTTCTCGAATGGCAGTTGACGACAATCAATGTTGTTTCTGACGGCTACGTCATGATTGAAATCTCGAGCGACTTTGGCATCAATGTCTGAGAATTGAAGGTTGTAATGTCCTTTGGGAATGTTTTGCCAAAACACACCTTTTCCGTAAGTCACATCTGCAACATGACCGCCAATTGGGAGGTGCAATTCGGCAACTTCCGCGAACATTTCGGCATTTCCACCCACCGCAGCAGATAGAATGACATCTGTGGTTGCTTCGCCACCTTGAACACGTTTCTCGAGGTTGATTGGTTCGAGGACTGTAAACAAAGTGGCTTGGTGATTCATAAGTAATACTCTACTTGGTGTAGAGCAATGTGTCAAGTCATGAGCAAATCAAAAGCAAAAATAACCATCAAACTTAAAAACTACCTCGAGCAACTCGAGGTCAGTGCTTACACACTCGGAAAGTGGGTCAACGGCGTCAGTCCACAAACGGTTTATGCCATCGCCAACGGCACACGCAAACCCAGCCTGGAAGCACTTGAAGCCATTATCCAAGCCTTTCAAGATCAAGGTTTTGATACAAAACTAGAGGATGTTCTCGAGCTGGAAACATAAAATCTTGCAATGCTTGAGCGCTGGAATAATTTATTGGTTGTTGCGAAACACTTCCTTAAGCCAAGGGTTCACTATCGCATCGATCACCAAATGTACGCGGTCTGCCTCACCACGGTTGGCAACCGAATGCGGATCACTGAGTCTTAGATACCAGCATTCACCCTCGAGCATCACAACCCGTTCGCCATTGAGCCTGAAGTCAACTTCGGGGTTTGTCACGACTGGAACGTGCAACCGCGCATGACCTTCCTCAAACGCCAGGTCTAAATCGGTGTGTTCTTTGATGACTGAACCTGCACTCAGTTTCATCAGGCGAACGGACTCGAGCGGACATTGAAACCCTTGCAGCACTTCCTGAAAGTACGAGCTGGCTTTTAAAAATGGCGTGTCCTCAAAATCTGTGGCGTTTGGGTCACTGTAAATCATCATGATTGGATGCGTTGCTCCTGCCGTGCCGCGCAGTGGAATCACGCTCCAAGAGCCTTCGTAATTTTGTTTGACAAAATGATCCGTCCAACCCAAATGCTCGAGTTGGTCAAGGTCGTGTTTTAAACGCGTTGGGTCGAAGGAAAACGGGAGTTTAAGACGGTCAATCATGGGTAAGTTTCATATTATCCGCATTTGGTTGCCCTCACAACGCAAAACCGTCTGGCATCAATCCAACCACCGTCATCTGGTCAAACGGACGCGTCTCGAGAATCGCATTCACTTCCTCGAGCGTGATGCTTTGCACGGTTTTGACGACCTCATGCAGCGGTTGGTACTGAAACGTGTCCAAATATTCCATGCTCATGGAAAACAACCTCGAGTAAGGTGTCTCGGCTCGGAGCACGATTGACACGGCAACTTTGCGTTTGGCTCGCTCGAGTTCTTCGAGGGTCACACCGTTTTGCTGGGCGGTCTCGAGAATGTTCTTGAAAATTTCCAAAGCTTCCTTGGCGCGGTCTGGATCGGTGCTGATGTAACCACCAAAATGCCCGAGTCCGTCTTCGCTGGTGTGGTCAATACTGGCTTCGTCGCACAAACCGTTGTCCACCAAAGCCCAGTACAACCTCGAGTTTTCACCGTCGCCCAGAATCACGCCGAGCACGCCCGCCGCGTATCGTTGTGGGTCTACGCTCGAGAATCCTGGGGTCATGAGGGCAATGTGGGCGCGGTTGATTTTGCTCGAGTTGATGGTTTTGATGGTGCTGGTTGGGGCAAACGTGGGTTGGGTGCGTCCGGTGACGGCTGGCGTCCAACTCGAGGTCATGTCACCTACTTGGGTTAAAAGTGCATTCCAGTCGTAATTTCCTGCCACGCCAAGCACCAAATTGTTGGGC
>JAYTKL010000428.1:0-8681 GCA_043730305.1 Deinococcales bacterium
TGACTGACTTATCTGCGCGATTGAAACTTAATCTTGGCATTGTTTATCAACGCACAGGGCGTATCATCGAAGCTGAAAAATACTATCGAGAGGCAGTGGCTAAAGCATCAGTGGCAGGAGAGTTGGTTATCCAAGCATTGGCAATGAACAATATTGGGCATTTAAAAAATGATCTCGACCAAATTGAACTTTCTTTAGAGTTGCTAGATCAAGTAGGCGATGTGGATTCACTTAGAAAAATCCTAGACGATTACAAGGTTATTTTGAAAAAACAACTCGAGCAAGCTTTGGGAAAACATGATCTCAAACGAACACATGGAGTTTTAGAGCGTTTGAAAAAACTTCATCAGCGACTTGCACACGATGAACTCGTTTTAAGGGTCGAAACCGCGATTGCACAAATCCGAGCAAAATCTCCGACATCGTTTCTACTCGACATTCCAGAACTCTTTCAGAATTTGGATTTTGAACAATCGCCTCAGATAGCTTAACTTACTGCGTTCTGGACGAACCTCTAGCCTTTCGCTATCCTCCTGTTTAGACTTTGTTAAGACCCTCTAACTAATCTGAAGGCTAGAAAACAAGTGGAGGTAAAACAATGTGGCGATTTGGCTTGGCAATTGTTGGTTTTGGAATTCTGGTCGGATGCACTCAAGTTGCACCCACCAAAATAAATACACCTGACTCTCGAGCTTCTGTCCCACCAGCCACTGTGGCTTGGGGTGAACGCATTGATTTGGGAATAAATGCTAGAAAAATTGAAATCACTTACCCAGGAAATCCCAATGGGACACAAGTCATTGACGTTTCACAGCGATTCTATGACATTCCTGCCCCACCGATTGACACGGAATCACTCGGCACTGCAACTTCCGTTTCTCTCGAAGAGTACAATGCTGCACTCAATCCGACACTTTATACACAGCGCGGGACGCTACATGTCAAGAATGCCAACAATCAAGAAATAGCTACGTACACCCCGTATGGTTCTGTGATCAATGGACAAATCAGTTTTCTGGCGAGCATCTCGAGCCAATCTTGCACCAATTTTTATGCGCAAGTCAGCGCCCGTTTGAGTCAAACCAACATTGCAGGTTTTGCGTTACTTTCAGAAGATTCCTTTTCAATCCTCGTTCCAGCAACGTTTTCGCTGTGCTACGGCAGCGTCTTGCTTGGGGCACAAACCACCGATCAGGCTTTAACCCGCCTTCACGGGATTCTTTCATCGCTCTCTGGTTACATCCCAGTATTGGGCGGTAAAGATTTTGTGATTGATAAAAACACCGTCTTTAATTTGCTTCAAGTTGGCGCTTGGGCTTACGATCCAACCTGCCCAGAAATTGCCCGCAAACTTGACCCGTTTGGTAGTTTGGGATTCGATCAGATCAGCACCAGCAAACTGAAAGCAGATTTAAACATTACAGCCACCTCAAAAACTGGGTTGGGTGTCAACGTCAATATCATTGGTGGCGGTGTGGGTGCTGCCGACACCTTTACCTGCGTTCCAAATTATAGTTTTGCCAAACACGATACACACGTCAAAAGCCTGATTCAGACCATCGCGCCAGGTGTAACCTTTCAAACCTACACGGCTTGTAACTCGAGCGGCGTTTGCAAGGGTTCAGAACTTGGCAAAGCCTTAATGCAAATCATCGCGTCCAATCCTACAAAACCAAACATCATTAACCTCAGCCTTGGCAGCGCACAACCGAACAACATCATGTTCGCGCTGCTCGAGTTGCTGCGGGTGCGGCACAACATGCCCGTGTTCGCCTCTGGTGGCAATGCGCGTCGCGCTCCAGCCCAGTATCCTGCCAGTTACTCGAGCGGTGTTGCGGTTGTCGGGCAGCCAAGTTTAGCCAACGTGATTTCGGTAGCTTCGCTGGGTTGGTTTAATGGCGGCTACCGCATTGCGACCTTTAACACTCGAGCCAACGCCGATGTTTTTACGCAGGGTGTGAATTTGTGTCCTAACAGTGTTTCAGGCAGTCGTTGTTTGCTCGGTCAGCCTGTTGGGTCACTATCTGCGCTTGGCATTACGGGATCATCGTTTTCTGCGCCCATTGCGGTTGGGTTGCTGGCGCTCGTGATCGAACAGAAAGCTGGCAAGCTGCCAACAGATTTACACGCTTGTGTTCGCAACAATCGTAAAACTGATTCCGTCAGCGGCATTCAATACGCAGCACTCATGAATCAAGCTTGCCCGTAAAATCTCAAAACACAAAAAACTGGGGCATCTTTTCTCGAGATGCCCCAGTTTCAGTTTGAATTATTTGGCTCGAGCCAGCGCTTTGGCTGCCATCACGTCCACCAGATGCGCACGGTATTCGGCACTGGCAAAATGATCGCCCATCAAATCCCCTGCACTGACCAGCCCTTTGCAGGCGCTAGCGACACCTTCAGCCTCGAGTTTGGTCAGGCGCATGGCATGATCGCCCGCGCCTGTGACGGCGGCACGGAGGCTACCGTCTGAATGCATCACGACTGCCACACCAGCAATGGCGTATCTCGAGGCTGGGTGCGCGAATTTCTCGTATGCTGCGCCTTTGACGCTAGCTGGAACGTGAATCTCAACCAGCATCTCGCCTGGGGCAAGCGCAGTGGTGAACATACCCTGAAAGAATTCATCGGCGGTCACGACTCGAGCACCATTCGAGCTTTGGATTTTGATTTTGGCATTGAGTGCCAGAATAGCTGCCGGGTAATCGGCGGACGGATCGGCATGTGCCAGAGCGCCACCAATCGTGCCTTTGTTGCGCACCATCGGATCACCGATGAGCGGCGCAACCTCACTCAGCAAGGGTACTTTTGAAAACTCGAGTTCGCGGTGTGTGGTCATCGCGCCAATGATGATCGTGTCACCCTCGGTACGAATGCCGCGCAATTCGGACAGGCTCGAGACATCAATCAGCGCACTCGGGCTGGCGAGGCGCAATTTCATGGTTGGAATCAGCGAGTGTCCACCCGCGAGCAATTTTGCATCTGGATCTGCTGCAAGTTTTGCCAGCGCGTCGGATACGCTCGAGGCTTTGTGGTAAGTGAATTCGGAAGTGTACATGGGGTCTCCTTCGGAGAGAGCGGTTAGCAATTAGCAGTTAGCTAAAACCTGTTGGTTGAATTCAAACAAATATTTGGTTTTGCTATTCGCTAATTGCTATTCGCTAATTGCTTCAATCGTCTGCGGCTTGTGGAATGCTCGAGCTGATCGCCCGCCAGACTTTCTCGGGCGTGTACGGCATGTCCAGATGCTTCACGCCGAATGGCTCGAGCGCATCAATCACGGCGTTGGCAATGGCGGCGGTGCTCGAGATCGTACCTGCCTCGCCAATGCCTTTTACGCCGAGCGGGTTGTGCGGGCTGGGGGTGACGGTGTGACCAATCTCGAGTTGAACCATGTTGTCGGCGCGTGGCATGGTGTACTCGAGGTACGAACCGCTGGTGAGTTGAGCGTTATCGTCGTAAACGGTGTTCTCGAGGAGTGCCTGTCCCATGCCTTGGGCGACGCCGCCGTGAACTTGCCCCTCAACGATCAGCGGGTTGATGATCGGACCGCAGTCGTCCACGCAAACGTAGCGAATCAGTTGGACGTGACCCGTGTTGGCGTCCACCTCGACCACGGCAAGGTGCGTACCGAAAGGGTAGACAAAATTCTTGGGGTCGTAAAAGTGGGTGGCTTCCAGTCCAGGCTCGAGGTCGGCGGGGTAATTGTGCGCCAGGTGCGCCATGAGGGCAATGTCGAAGAAGGATTTGGATTTTTCGGGTACGCCCTTGACTTGATATTTGCCATCCTCGTGAACGATGTCGTCCACACTCGCCTCGAGCAGGTGTGCGGCGATTTTCTTGGCTTTGTCGTTTATTTTGTCCGATGCCATTTTGATTGCACTCAAGCCGACGGGAGCGCTTCTCGAGCCGTAAGTGCCCCAACCGTGCGGCAGTCTGGCGGTGTCGCCATGAACGATGCTGACATCTTCCATTGGAATTTGCAGTTCGTCGGCGACCACCTGCGCGAAGGCGGTTTCGTGACCCTGCCCGTGACTGTGCGAACCCGTCAAGACCTCGACCTTGCCCGTGGCACTGACCCGCACGAGTGCCGATTCCCACTGCCCCGCCTGAGCGCCCAGACTGCCCACCAGGGCGCTTGGAGCTAACCCGCAAGCCTCGAGGTAGGTGCTGACCCCAATGCCAATGTATTTGCCGTTTTTACGCCCTTCGGCTTGTTTGGCGCGAAGCCCCGCGTAATCGAGCATCTGCATGGCTTTGTCCATTGCGGGTTCGTAATTGCCGCTGTCGTATTGAAGCGCGACTGGTGTTTGATACGGGAATTCATCGGGTTGAATAAAATTCTTGCGCCTGAACTCGAGCGGGTCAACGCCAAGCTCGAGCGCCATGCGGCTCATGATGCGCTCGAGGACGTAGGTGGCTTCGGGGCGACCCGCGCCACGGTAGGCATCCACGCCAACGGTGTTGGTGTACGTGCCCGTGACCGCGCAGTGGATGGCTTTCCATTTGTACGTACCGTTCATCAGTGTGCCGTAAAGATAGGTTGGCACGGCTGGCGCGAAGGTTGTCAGGTACGCGCCGAGGTTGGCAATGGTTTTGACGCGCAGCGCCAGCACCTTGTGGTTTTCGTCCACGCACATTTGGGCTACCGTCTCGTGGTCGCGTCCTTGGGCATCACTGACAAAAGCCTCCGAACGGGTGGCAGTCCATTTAACGGGACGGTTTAATTTCTTCGAGGCGAACAGCACAATCACTTCTTCGGGGTATTGAAAAATCTTGCTGCCGAAACCGCCGCCAACATCAGGCGAGACAATTCGCAATTTATGCTCTGGAATGCCCATGATGAACGCACCCAGCATGACGCGGTGAATATGCGGATTTTGACTGGTCGTGTAGAGTGTGTACTCATCGCCAGCGCGTTTGTAATCCGCCAGGCTCGAGCGTGGTTCGATGGCGTTGGGAACAAGCCTGTGGTTGCGCAGTTTGACTTCGACGGTTTTGAAAGCATGGGCAAATTCGGCATCCACGGCGGCAGCATCGCCAATTTCCCACTGGAACGCGACATTGCCAGGCGCGAGTTCGTGAACCTGCGGTGCGCCCTCCGCCAGCGCGGTACTGCCAAGCGCCACGGCTGGTAGCATTTCGTAATCCACATCAACCAGCGCGGCTGCGTCCTGTGCAATCGCTCGAGTTTCGGCAATCACGGCTGCCACAATGTTACCAACGTGCGTGACCTTGTCGGGTTGAATCGCGTGGTGCGCCGAAATTTTCAGGTCTGGCAGCAACCAACCTGGCGGAATCGGGTTGATGCCCGCCGCTACCAAATCTTTGCCTGTTAAAACCGCCAGCACTCCTGGCAGTGCCAGTGCGGCAGATGCGTCAATTGAATTGATTTTCGCGTGGGCATAAGGTGAACGCACCATTGCCGCGTAAGTCATGTTGTGCAGCACAATGTCATCGGTGTAATTTCCTGCGCCAGTGATAAAACGTGGGTCTTCCACGCGTTTCACGGCTTTGCCAAAAAATTTTTCTGTCATGGGGTGTCTCCTTCGGAGAGAGTGATTAGCTGTTGGCAATTAGCAGTTAGCTAAAACCTGTTGGTTTCATCCAAATAAATCAGTGAAGTGTTCTTAAAAACCTTGGCTTTTCGAGCTTCAATAACATTCCTTATGGTTGCTATTTGCTATTTGCTTTAATCGTCTGCCGCTTGCGCCATGTGACTGGCGGCATTCTGCACGGCTTTGACAATGTTGTGATATCCAGTGCAACGGCAAAAATTTCCCTCGAGCGCGTGACGGATTTCAGATTCGCTTGGGTTTGGATTGTGACTGAGCAGATCGGCAGAACTCATGATCATGCCTGGGGTGCAAAACCCGCATTGCAATCCGTGTTCCTCCCAGAAACCTGTTTGCAGGGCGTGCAAATGACCAACTTCGCCCATGCCTTCGATGGTGGTAATGGCTGCACCTTCGGCTTGCACGGCAAACATCGTGCACGATTTGACCGCCATGCCATCCACATGCACGGTACACGCGCCGCATTGGCTGGTGTCGCAACCGACGTGCGTGCCGGTCAAACCCAGTTTTTCGCGCAAGTAATGCACCAAGAGCGTGCGCGGTTCTGGATGATGTGTGGATTTCACGCCGTTGACGGTCATTGTTACTGCAACTACTTCTGCCATTTTCCAACCTCCTTGAAATTAAACAATTCAAAACTTACGCCACTCGAGGTGAAAGTTAACTTGTATTCATGCCGTTGCTCTCCTGCAAGATTTAAATACTTGAAAGGGATTGTGCTTCAAGCTCAAGTTTGGAGAAGAACAAATCAGCCTGAGCTTTTGCCACACCACCAATAAGACGTGCGCCAACGCTGGCGATCATGCCCATCAACTGCGGTTCACCAGCCCAATGCACGGTCGTACCATCGTTTCCAGGCTCGAGTTTTAATGTTCCGAGCGCGTTGGCAATGCCGACGGGTGATTTGAATTCGACTTTTAGGGTCATGCTTTGATCTTGAATTTTTTCGGTGATCGCAATTTTGCCGTCAAACTTGCCTTTGACTGGACCTATCGCCACCTCGACCAAAGCTCTGTAGCTGTCTGTTCCGTCAAGCACCAAGCTTTTAACACCGGGCACGCATCTGGAAAGCACGTCAGGGTCGGTCAAAAGCGCAAAAACTCGATTGGGGGGTGAATGAATCAAATGACTTCCCTCGAGAAGCATGGTGTATTCCTCCTGTTTTGTTCTGACTGCAAAAATACTATCACTTCTGAGGTTCTAAATTTGGGCTGAGCGTCACTCAAATAAACGTCCGCCAAAAATTTTGTGCCTCAAACTCGAGGCGTTCAACGTGAAGTATTACGTTTTTAGAAGGTTTTTCATCAAGTCAGGCTAGACTTTCATCATGAACCGATTTTCAATTCTGATTGCGGCGCTGGGCTTGATCATTTTTTCTTGCACCCCAAGCACCAATAGCATCACACCCAATCCTGGCGAGGTCGTGTACCGCTCGCTCAACAAACCTTCAAACGAAAACCGCTCGAGTTCGTTCACCCAAGAAATTGCCGTCATTTTGATCGATGCCCTCAACTCGAGCAACGTCACAGGCTTCGAGCGTCTGAAATACCAGGCAAACGAATCATTGATTACCTATTCTTATGCCCGTTTGGTATTCACTGCCAAGGCAAGCAACAGCGCTGGCACGGTACGCAGCGTTTGGACGATACGAGATCGCGGAGATTATTACTTCTCGCTTTCCGCCGTTACAACCTCCAACCTCGAGATACCAGCCAAGCTCGACAAGCTCGAGACAGAAACGTTTAATTACCTGAGCACGATTTTTGAGAGGATTTCCGGAAACAGGTAAAAGCTCGAGAAACAATTGATACAGCAAAAAGCTCGAGAAAACTACTTCTCGAGCTTTTCATAAAATCTGTTTTTAAGAAATCACACCAAGTTCGCGTCCAACCTTTTCAAACGCATGAAGCGCTTTCTCGAGTTGCGGTTGGGTGTGTGCGCCGTTGTAACTGGTACGAATGATGCTCTGTCCTTTGGGAACGGCTGGCGGCAAGCTGGGGGTGGTAAAGATTTTTTCGCCCCATAATTTTTTCCAGAATAAAATCGCGGTGTCATCGTCGCCAGCCAGCACCGGAATAATTGGGCTGTCCGAGCCGAGCAGATCAAAACCGAGGGTCAGCAGGTTATCGCGCATGAAATTGACGTTCTTCCACATGCGTTCACGGTGTTCGGGTTCACTGCGCATGATGCGCAGTGCCTCGAGCGTCGCGGCGGCATTTGGTCCTGGCAGTGCGGCGTTAAAAATAAAGGGTCGTGCGGTGTGTTTGATCCATTCGACCACCTCGCGCTCGCCCGCAACAAAACCGCCCACGCTGGCAAAGGATTTTGAGAATGTGCCAACCACCAGATCAACATCGTTTTGAATGTTGAAATGGTAATGTGCGCCCTGTCCTAGCGGTCCGAGGACGCCCGTGGCGTGGGCGTCATCGCAGACCACGCGGCAACCGTAGCGTTTGGCGACCTCAACAATTTTATCCACCACACCGATATGTCCGCTCATCGAGAACACGCCCTCGGTATAAACAATCCGCCCACCTGGTTTGCCCTCATCTTCTCTTAAAAGACGTTCAAAATCATTGGCGTCGTTGTGGTCAAAACGGCGCAGTTGTTCGTTACGCACGTTGGCAAGTTTAAAACCGTCGTAAAGGCTGGCATGGTTTTCGCGGTCAAAATAAATCAGGTCGTGGCGACCCGTCAACGCCGCGACACTCGAGGCGCACGCCAGAAAACCGGCGGCAAAAACCAGCACTTGTTCTTTGCCAAAAAATTCGGCAAGCTCTGATTCGAGGGTTTCATGAATATCGAGTGTGCCCGTCAAGAATCTCGAACCTGTGCAACTGGTGCCGTAAGTCTCAACCGCATCTCGAGCCGCCTGTTTGATGCGTTCGTCTTGGGTTAAACCCAGGTAATCGTTGCTGCCCGTTAAAACGTATTCTTCGCCGTCCACAATGACGCTGCCACCATGATGGTGTTGAATGGCTTTGAAGTACGGGTACAACCCTGCCGCATGAGCCTCTTCGACTCGGTTGAATTTCCGTGCCTTTTCAAAGGCATCTTGGGGTTTGGCGGTAATCAAGTGTGAAAGCCTCCTTCGTTGAATCGACC
>JAYTKL010000429.1:0-6657 GCA_043730305.1 Deinococcales bacterium
CAATTTAAAACGCGCCCCAATGCTCGGACGCACCCCAATCTCTTTGGCGACCCGCAAGACCCGCTCGAGTTCGGAGAATTTTTCTAAGGTGATGACCACATTCTTGCCCAGTTTTTTGCCCCACAGTGCCAGGCGCACAAAACCATCGTCTTTGAAACCGTTGCAGCACAAGAGTGCATCTGGGTGCAAGTCTTGTGCCAGACACAGGGCAAGCTCGGCTTTAGAACCCGCCTCGAGACCGTGCGCGAAGGGTTTTCCCGCCTGTGCGATGGTCTCGACAACCATGCGGCGTTGATTGACCTTGATCGGAAACACGCCCTGGTAATGGTTTGGGTAGTTGTACTCGAGAATCGCGTCTTTAAACGCTTGGTTTAATTGTTCAATTCTGGACTGCAAAATTTGAGGAAATCTTAAAATGACCGGCAGGCTTTCAAAACGTGCCACAATGTCATCAACGATTTTCAGTAACGGTGCGCCCTTACTGCTGCCGTGCGGGGTGGCTTCGAGTAAGCCTTTTTTGCCAACTTTGAAGTAACCGCCAGACCAGTTTGGCACGCCGTAAACTTCTGCCGCATCGAGTGCGTTCAATCGATCAAGTGTTTTCAATGCTGTCTCAACTCCCTTAATTTCAGTTTTGGCAAGCCCAATTTCTCGAGTTGCGAGCATGAGTATACAAAAAGCCTGAACTTATGGGGTCAGGCGTTAAGATTTGGCTCGAGAGACCCTAACGATCAGGCGTTGATCTTCGGGCAATCAATAGCTGAATGCTCGAAAATTTCAAGCTGAAGCGAGGTTGAACTTATAGATGAGTGAATTTTAGGTGCTGGAAAAAGCAAAATTGAATTGAACTTCGTCAAGAATTCATCATTGAGCATCAAAATAACAGCTGTGAAGTACGGGTTTTTGCAAAAACCAATGGTCATTCCACGCTTCAATGCTTTTCGCGTTAAACTCGAACCAGGTTGATCTGCGCAAAAGAAACCAAATCCCGAACTCTTGGACTCGAGGAACTCTTTGGTAAAAGTACGTGTTGGTTGGCAAATTCGAGCATTCAGTTTCGCGTTGTTTTTCAGCGTGATTGCGTTTTTGGTTCTTGGTTTGATCACCGCCGCCAACAACAGCGTTTCACGCGATCAGAGCAACGCCGAATTGGCTCGGATCAACGAATTGTCGCGGGTGGCACTGCAAGCCAAGTCTTTGTCAGCCGAATTGAACGCCTGGCAAACCGCTTACGCTTTTGAAATTACCCGTGGTTCACAAAAAGCCTTGCTCGATAGCTCTTCTTCCAGAACGAAATTCTTGAATTCCAGCCGGGCGCTCAGCCGCCAGTTGTCGGCGCTCGAGTTAAGGGCAGAGGTCTTGTCGGTTTCCGAAAGTCAACAATTGCGCATTGCACGAATGCGATTTCAAGAATTTATTGCTCTGGACGAAACCATTATTTCTTTGTACCGCACTAGCAACGCAAGTTTAATGCGGCAAGCTTCCGACCTTGTCCTCAACCGCGAAATTGATTTGTTCAGGGTTCTAAACGTTTCGATCACCGCCTTGGCTGAAGATATTGCCATCCGTGCCGAAAACGAAGCCATTCAAAGGCAACGCACCGATCAAGTCCTGTTCACCCGTCTGTTGTGGGTTTTCGGGTTTTCGCTGGCAGGCATTTTGATGTTTTCAACAATCGCCTGGAATTTCTGGCAGCAACGCACCAAATTGCTGCAACAACTCGAGGAACTGGCGCGAACCGACAGCCTGACCAATTTGACCAACCGTCGCGCCTGGAACGAAGAATTCCCGCAGCGCCTCGAGCGAGCAAAACGCAATGGGCAACCCATCACTGTTGCCATGATCGACCTCGACCATTTCAAGCGTTTCAACGACACGCGGGGGCATCTTGAGGGTGATGCCTTGCTGCGTGAAATGGGCAGTGCCTTGCGCAGCAGCTTCCGTGTGAATGATTTTATCGCCCGTTACGGTGGCGAGGAATTCGTGGTGGCGTTTGAAAATTGTGATCTCGAGCAAGCCCAAGTTTTGCTCGAGCGCCTGAGTACCCTGATACCGTATTCCCAGACTTTCAGTGCGGGTATCACGCAAACCGACGGTTCTGAAATGCCCGAAGTGGTGCTTGACCGCGCCGACAAAGCCATGTACACCGCCAAGCAAAACGGTCGCAATCAGGTGTTTGTCAGTCCGAACAACATCACGCTCACCCTCGAGCCAAATCAAATTGTTTTCGAGCCATAAGCCATGAAAAAACCGCTTGTGGTCGTTATTTCTGGCTTGCCCTGCACGGGCAAAACGGCGCTCGGGAAACGTATCGCCCGAGAATTCTGGCTGACGTTTTTTGCCAAAGACGGTTTTAAAGAGCGGCTTTTTGATGAACTGGGTTGGTCTGACCGGGCATGGTCTAAAAAACTTGGGCTTGCCAGTTATAAGCTTTTGTTTTATGCCCTGGAGGCTCAACTTGCGGTTGGTCGCTCTTGCACTATCGAAGCGAATTTTTATCCCGAGTTTCACAGCCGAATTTTGAATGACTTCAAACAACAATACAATTGTGAATTCTTTCAAATCTATTGTCATACACAGTCCGAAATTTTGCTCGAGCGTTTCCGAGCGCGGTGGGAAAGCGGCACACGCCACCCTGGTCATGCGGACAACGTGACCTTGCCAGAAATGGAACAGTTGGTGTACCAAGAACCTTTTCGCCTCGAGCTTGGCGGCACAACCTGGGATTTGGACACGACCAACTTTGAAAACCTCAAAACAGATGATTTGTTTGCCGAGCTTCAAGATCATCTTTGACCTATGCTGGTTTCATGCCCAGCTTTCCAATCCTCTGCGGTTCAATCGCCAGCCATCCAAGCCGTGTCGGTCAGGCAGTTCATAATGCCGTCTTCAAGCATTTAAAGCTCGAGTTTGCTTATGTGGCGTTTGGGATTGACGATGTGGCTGGCGCGGTGGCTGCCATGCGCAGCCTCGGCATTCGCGGTTACGGCGTGACCATGCCGCACAAGGTCAGCATTATGGAATTTCTGGATCAGATCGATCCTGTCGCCCAAGAAGTTGGTGCGGTCAACACCGTGGTCAACGATAACGGTGTGCTGACGGGGTATAACCTCGACTGGCTTGGGGCGGTGTTGGCGCTCGAGGAACAGGGCATTGACTTGGTGGGCAAAAAAGCCTTTGTGACCGGCGCGGGCGGTGCGGCTCGAGCGGTGGCATTCGGACTCAAAAAACGTGGTGCGCAGGTCAGTATTTTCAACCGTACCGCCCAACGTGCTCGAGAGTTGGCACTCGAGTTGGGCGTGCAGTTTGGTGGCGACCTGAACGCCCTCTCGAGCGATTACGACCTGCTGGTTCACACGACCTCGGCGGGTTATGTTTCGCAACCTGGGGTTTGCATCGTGCCAGAACATATTTTGTTGCCTGGAAAAATAATTATGGACGTGGTCGCCGAACCACTCGAGACCCCATTACTCGTGCTGGCTCGAGCCAAATCATGCACGGTCATTCCTGGCTACCGAATGCGCTTGCATCAGGCGGCAGCCCAATTCGAGTTGTACACTGGGCACAAGCCGCCACTCGAGGTCATGGAAACGGCGCTGCTCGAGGCGATGGGGTTAAGGGTGACTTAGCAGGGCGGGATGCAAATGGCGCGGCGCAGAGGGCGTAACCTCGATTGGGAATTTGGTAGCGTCAGTCTTCTTGTGATCCCACGGAGAGTTCATGAAGCAAGCGATTGCGGTGTTGGTGCTGATTTTGACGTGGTGCAGCCTCGGTTTTGCCCGAACCTACCCGCCGACCGTGCCACGGTTTGAAACTGCACCCTGCGTTTTCAGGCTCTCGAGTGAGTTGGCAAAACTCAAAAACCGCTGCGGTTTTGTGGTCGTGCTCGAGCGGCACGGTGTGGCTCGAGGGCGGGCGATTCGTTTGTTTGTGATGGTCTTGCAACGTGGCAGCGCAAAATCTCAGAATGCTTTGATTTACCTGAACGGCGGACTTGGAGCCTCGAGTGCCTTTTTGGGCACGGCGTTAACGGGCGAATTGGCGTCGGCTTTTACAACCAAAGAGGATTTGATTTTGTTTGACCAGCGCGGCATTGGCTTTTCTCAACCCGCGCTCAATTGTGGCGGTGATATGCTCTTGTGCCGCGAACTCTACACTCGAGCGGGCACAACAATTTCGGCGTTTAACAGCGTCGAAAATGCCCTGGACGTTGGCGATATTCGTGCCCAATTGGGTTACAAAAAACTGGATGTCTACGGGATTTCTTACGGCACGCTGCTGGCGCAACACGTCATGCGTTTAAATGGGAATGTCGTTCGCAGCGTGACGCTCGATGCGGTGCTGCCCGTGGGCGTGAATGCCCTGGTGGACAATATTGCCACCAAAGACCGAGCGCTGCGCAAAGTGCTCGAGGCGTGTGAGGCGGATTTGGTTTGTGTTTCGGCGTTTCCAAATTTGTACTTTCAACTCGAGCAGGCGTTTGAGAATGTGCGCAACGAACCCGTGGTGGTGCGGATTCGGGGCGGTGAGCGCAATGGAGGTTTTGATTTAAAACTCAACGAGTACATGGTTTACGGCTTTTTGATTGCGTCCTTGTACGACACGAACGCCAATCCACGCATTCCACTGTTTATTCATGCGCTTGCCAGTCAAGACTCAAAGAGTCTCGAGCAAATTTTAAGTCCGTATTTTGCGATTGAAAATGTTTCTATCGAGGTTGACGCTTTTGCCCAGGGCATGTATTTGAGCGTGGTGTGCCGCGAAATGGTGAATTTGAATCCCACCGAATGGGCGACCACCTTGGGGTTTGACGTGCTGCCAATTTACCGCGAACTCTCGATCAAGCCAAGTTCTGGCGTGGTCAAAAATTGCCAGGACTGGAAGGCGGGCGTCGCCAGTGCCGCCGACCTCGAGCCAGTCGTCAGCCGCATTCCAACGTTAATTTTGACGGGCAAATTTGATCCCGTCACGCCGCCCGAGTATGCCCATGCCGTTGCCAGCCACCTCGAGCAATCGCAGGTGGTCGAGTTTGTGGGCGGTCACGGGGTGCTGGGTAAAAACCCGAATTTAACTTGCGGGAACAAGATTTTTCAAGCCTTTCTCGAGCAACCAGAACTTAAACTGGATACAAGTTGCTCAAGTCGTGCGATGTACTGGGCAGGTGTGCCTGACGATCAACCGCCGGCTTCAAGACCGAACGTGCGTTGAACTTCGAGATTAACTGCGCATCTCGAGCAAATTTCCGCTTTCGTAACGTTTTAAGCCCGCATAAAATACGATCACGCTGAGCGCCGCGAAGACCAAAGTGCCGAACAAGACCAACAAAGTTTTCTCGAGGTTTAAATCTCGGATGGCTTCGACGGGAAGTGCTCCAATAAAGGCGGCAGGCAGCAGCGTAAAAGTGATGAATTTGGCTGCGCCTTCAAACAACGCGCTTGGGTAGGTGGAAAGGCTGATGAGCGCAAACTCGAGCGCCGTGGCAAGGTTGCTGGAACTGCCCAGAAAAAATGCGAATGAACCCGCCACGATTCTGAAAGCTGTGAACAAAATCATGATCGAAACCGTGAACAAAATAAACAACAGGCTTCGCTCGAGGTTCGGGTGAACCAGCGCGAAAAATGCGATGTAACCGAACATCACATCACCTGACGCGCTGGCACTCGAGCGTCCAAGCATGAAGTGGCTCAAGAGTGAACGCGGGTAGAGCATCCAGACATCAAGCTGCCCTTGAACAATCAAGCGGGACAGTTGTCCAGCATTGCCAAAAAATGCGCCCGACAAGCCAACCCCTGCGGCGGTGACAGCCCAAACGGTGATGACATCGTTTGCTGTCCAACCGTTGACGATCTTGAAACGGTTGAAGAAAATAGACCAGAACAACACCCAAATAATATTGTTGAAAAACATGGCAAGCACTTGCGACCAGAATGCGGCGCGGTACTCGAGCATGGCGGACAAATTCAGGCGAAAGTACGAGGTGGCAAGCGAGGCGTAATTTTGGAATACTGATAACATGTCAACCCCCGTTCAAGTGAATGCGTTTTAAACCAGCGCGGTAAACAAAAAACACGATCAAACTCAGGATAACAAGGCTCAAACCTTGGCGCACGATCACGCCCCCGAACAATTCAAAACTCGGATGAACAAACAGTCTCGCTGGGGCATACACCACGCTCGAGAACGGTAACCACTCGACAATTGGGCGGGCAAAATCTGGGAACAACTCGAGCGGCACAAGCATTCCGCCCAGAATCATGGTCATCCTCGAGTAAATCAGGGTCAAACCAGTGGTGTCCTCGAGCCAGAAGGCACTCAAGCCAACCATCAAAAAACCGATGTTGTCGAGTAAAAGTGCCAGCGGCAAAACCAGTAAAAACAAACCAATTCCCTCGAGTGAGAACGGAATTGTGCCAACGAAGATCAGTGCCAGCAGGCAACCAGTTCCCGCGATCAAGGTAAACAGCACCAGGCGTTCACCAAAACTGGCGGCTAGTTTGGCAAGCGGATACTCGAGAGGTCGCAGCAATTGCACACTCAAGCTTCCAGACCGCACGTCTTGATCGACCTCGCTCGAGATTCTGGGACGCGACATGACCATACCCTCGGCGATTGCCAGATACCAAATCATTTGCGCAAGACTCAGGTCGCCCAGTTTGA
>JAYTKL010000430.1:0-2907 GCA_043730305.1 Deinococcales bacterium
CTGGCAAAACTCGAGCAACTTGAACCCAGCCCTGAAGGTCGGGTTGTGCGTTGGGTAAACGCACTCGAGTTTCCTTGGTGCGAAGATCGTCAGATCAAACCTGCGCTGAGGGCAATCGAGTTAAGTAGTGCAGTGTAAACTTGAGATCATGCTCGAGAGCCTGAAAATAGAATTGCAAGTTTATGCAACTTCTTGTATACTCGCGCCCGTTTGACCCTCGAGAAAACCGTTCAAGACACCAAACTCGAGCCTGCATAAACCCACAGGAGACACTTCATGACCGCACTCAAAGGACGCGATTTTCTAAGCAACCTCGACCTCAGTCCGCTCGAGTACCGCGCCGTGATGGACACCGCGCACGCCATGAAACGCGGCGAGTTTAAGGGTTCAAAACCGCTCGAGGCGCAAACGCTCGCCATGATCTTTGAAAAACCGAGCTTGCGCACCCGCACGACCTTCGAAGTCGGCATGACCCAACTTGGCGGTCACGCGATTTACCTTGCGCCCAGCGACATTGGACTTGGCACTCGAGAACCCGTGCGTGACGTTGCCATGAACCTCGAGCGTTGGGTGGACGGCATCATGGCGCGGGTTTTTTTGCATTCGACGGTGGAAGGGCTGGCGGAATTCTCGAGAGTTCCAGTTATCAATGGTCTTTCGGATTATTTGCATCCTGTGCAATTGCTTGCCGATTACGAAACCATTGAAGAAAATTTTGAAAACCTTAAAGACCTCAAAATCACTTACATTGGTGACGGCAACAACATGGCGAACAGCCATATTCACATGGCGGGTTTGACTGGCGCAAAATTGACCATTGCCACGCCCAGAGGCTACGAACCGAACGCCGCCGTGGTGCTCGAGGCAATGAAAATGGGCGCGAAAATTGAATTGACCAACGACCCTCGAGCCGCCGCCGAAGGTGCGAACGTGCTTTACACCGATGTTTGGGTCAGCATGGGACAAGAAGCCGAAGCCAGCCAGAAACGCAAGATCAAAGATTTTTCTGGTTTTCAAGTCAACCCCGCAATGCTCGAGTTGATAGCCTCCGACGGAATTTTCTTGCATTGTTTGCCCGCACACTACGGCGAGGAAGTGGTTGAAGAAGCGACCTTGCACGTCAAATCAAAAGTGTTTGACCAAGCTGAAAACCGACTTCATGCCCAAAAAGCCTTGCTTTATCACCTGATGGGCTAAAATAATCTTGAGGTTTTTCGTGAGTAAAATCAAAGTTGGCATTATTGGCGCGAATGGTTACGGTGGCGGCGAGGCTTCCAGGCTTCTCTCGAGCCACCCCGAAGTTGAACTGGTGGGGTTTAGCTCTCGGCAATTTGAAGGGCAGCCGTTTAACAAATGCTGGTCGAACAGCACGCTTGAGACGGTGTTTGAAGATTTGGACACGGTGATCGGAAAGTCTGATTTTATCTTTTTGGCACTGCCGAACGGCTTGGCAATGGATTTGATGCCCAAGGTGCTGGCATCGGGTAAAAAAATTATTGATTTCAGTGGCGATTTTAGGCTGCCAGCCGCCGAATACGAGCGTTGGTACGGCAAGGTACATTCAAACCCAGATTTGATCGCCAAAGCCGCTTATGGGCTGCCAGAACTCACCCGAGAGCAAATTAAAGGCTCGAGTTTGACTGCCAATCCTGGTTGTTTTGTCACGGCGGCAACCATTGCCATGATGCCACTCGCGCAAGCGGGTTTAATTTCTGGCAGCGTGATCGTTGACGGTGTGACGGGCATCAGTGGAGGAGGGCGCAACAGCGAAGCCTTCAGTTTTGCCGAAGCCAACGAGAACGTCAAAGCCTACAAAGTCGCTGGCACACACCAACACACCCCAGAAATGGAAGCCAACCTCGAGCGTGCCGGTCAGAAAAGCATCGTGACCTTCACGCCAAGGGTTGCGCCGTTCACACGTGGCATATTGGTGAATTGTTACGTCACGCCAAGTCAAGCCACCACCCAAGCGCAACTCGAGGCACTGTACCAAGATGCCTTCGCCCATGAACCGTTCGTGCATTTCTCGAGCGACCTGCCGACCACAAAAGCCGTGGCTGGCAGCAACCGTTGTGATGTCAGCATCAAACTTGACGCTCGAGCCAACCGCATTATTGCTTTTGGCGCGGTTGACAATCTGGTCAAAGGCATGGCTGGCGAGGCAATTCAGAACATGAACTTGATGCTTGGTTTGCCCGAAGACATGGGATTACCAAAATGGGGAATTTACCCTTAACTTGACGCTTTTGCATTCAACCTCGAGAATACTGTATGCACAATTCCGTCACCAAAAAAATCGTTGATTTCCTGCTCGAGATTGGTTTGGACGTTCAAAGCACCACTTTTGAAGACGATGGTTTTTTACCAGGCATCAAACTCGAGCGCGGCGCGTTGCTGGTTGATGAAGCAAAACTCAAATACCCTGGCGATTTGCTGCATGAGGCGGGTCACTTGGCGGTCAAACCCCCATCCGAGCGGCTCGAGACAACCTTGAATGCTGGCAGTGACGGGGCAGAAGAGATGATGTCGATTGCCTGGTCTTACGCGGCAGCCGTGCATATTGGTATTCCCTTAGAAGTGGTTTTTCACGAACATGGTTACAAAGGCGGCGGCGATTCACTCATTGAAACTTTTAGTCAAGGGAATGGTTTTGGTGTTCCCATGTTGCAATGGCTTGGTATGACCGTGGATTCAAAACGCGCTTTAGATTTGGGCGTCGCACCGTTTCCACACATGACCAAGTGGCTTTGTACTGGCAGACCAGGGTGAGCTGCTTGACTTTTAAACTCTACATATGTAGACTAAATTATGCCTCGAGCACCAAATACCAGCCCACAAACCCAAACCCTACTGCAAGCCTTGCTCGAGCAACCCCAAACTTGGCAACATGGCTACGACCTTTCCAAA
>JAYTKL010000431.1:0-3593 GCA_043730305.1 Deinococcales bacterium
GCATCTCGGATGGCAATAAATGCCCTGCCGACGTGCGAACGAGCCAGGTTAAAAGCCATCAACACCAACAGCAAAGTGACCAGCAAAACGATGTAATAATACCCACGATCTCGAGCGAATAGTTCACCAAATAAGGCTCTTTTTTCGACGATCAAACCGCTGTGTCCGCCAAACCATTCGGTGGGAGAGTTGGCAAAAAATTGTTGCACCGCCAAGCCAAAACCGATGGTGGCAATTGCCAGATACGGACCGTGTAATTTTAAAGCTGGAATACCAACCAGAAAACCGACGGCGGCACAGACCAAAACAGTCAAAACCAGTGCGGCAGGAAAACTGATGATCGGCGCGAATTTTGCGGCGGTGTACGCTCCTAGCGCAAAAAAACCAGCGTGTCCCAACGAAATTTGACCCGTAAAACCAACCAAAATATTCAAACCAATTGCCACCAGGCTGTAGACCATAAAGAGCGCCACAGGGTAAGCGTAAGCTGGCAAAAATTGCGGCAACAACAGCAACAATGCCAATATTAAACCCAGGACAGCCCAGCCTTTCGGCGAGGCGATCAGGCGTAAATCCCGTTCGGTGTGTTGCGTCATTGCCATAGAATTTTGAATACACACATCGTAAGGCTCACGAAAGAAGTTTGCAAGCGATGAAGCCACGAAAAGCTCGGGTTTGAATCTCGATTCAATTTTTTGAATACAAGACCTGTGACAAAGGTGCTTGCCGTGTGAAACAGTGATCCAGGCAGGTTGGTCAACGAAATAATGCTCGAGCTTCGATTGAAGCTCGAACGAATTGATTTTCAATCCCAATTTCTTAACTCATGACCGTTCCACCATCGATGTTTAAGCCCTGTCCCGTAATGGCGGCGGCTTGACTCGATGCCAGAAAGACCACCAGTGCCGCGACCTCTTCGGGCGTCACCATTCGACCCATCGGCACGTCTTTGACCAAACTGGCTACCGCATCTTCCCTCGAGCGTCCCGTTTTTTGCATGATGTTCTGCACGGTTTGTTCAACCATTTCCGTGCTGACCCAACCAGGGCAGACCGCATTGATGGTCACGCCCGTTTTTGCGTAATCGAGCGCGACAGAACGCGTCAAACCCAACAGCGCGTGTTTGCTGGCATTGTACGCGGCGCTGTACCGCAAGCCGTGTTTGGCGGCAATGCTGGCAATGTTGATCACGCGACCCCATTTTTTTGACGCCATGCCCTCAAGCGTGAATTGCATTAATCTCATGGCGGCATCAACGTTAATGCGTTGGATTTTTGTCCACAACTCGAGGCTGGTATCAACAAATTTAATGCCCTGGGTAATGCCAGCGTTGTTCACCAGAATGTCCACGCCACCAAACTCTGAGGCTCGAGATTCAAGGTCTTTCAAACTGGCGTCATCGAGCACATCACAAGGTACGGCTAAGGCTCTAACCCCTAAGTTTTGCAACTCGAGTTTGAGCCGTCCGAGTTCACTGACGCTTCGGGCGCTGACGATCACGTTCGCGCCAGCCCGTGCCAATTCGAGCGCGATGGCGCGTCCGATTCCTCGAGAAGCGCCAGTGACCAATGCAGTTTTGCCGATTAAATCAATCTTCACGGTTCAATTATAACTTTACCTGTGCTCGCCCTCGAGAAAACATGCTCGAACGCTTTACCGGCATCAGAAAGTTTAAAAACCTGCCCCACGATCGGTTTGACCGCACCGCTTGCCAGAAGTGGTGTCATGAAGGCGGTGGCTTCCTGAAAAATTTCCGCAACTTGCAGCAGTGGTGTAAGCCAAACGCCAATCACGCTGACGTTCTTTTTCATCAGCATGGTTGGGTTGATAGTTGCAGGTTCGCGGCTGGCGTTGCCAATCACCATCACGCGACCGAGAGCATTCATGAACGTGGTCACGCGATCTTCAAAACCATGACCGCCAGAAACTGACAAGTAAATGTCCACACCGCGTTTATTCGTGACCCCAAGAATCAAATCGCGTAAGTTCTCAGCGCCCGACAAGAACACGTGGTCTGCACCCAAACCTTTGGCAATCTCGAGTTTTTCTGGGGTGCTGGCAACGGCAATCACGTTTAAGTTCATGGCTTTTGCCAATTGAATGCTGGCAGTGCCGAGCGCTCCCGCCGCCGCTTCGACCAAAACCGTTTCGCCGTCCTTGGCGTGACCCAAGGTTTTTAAACTAAAATACGCGGTGTAGTAACTGACAGGCAGTGCTGCCGCTTCTCGAGCATTCAAGTTCGCAGGAATAGGCATGATTGCGGCAGCATGAACCACGGCGTACTCGGCAAAACCACCCGCGCCCAAAGCCGCCACCAACTGCCCAACCTCGAGATGCGTGACACCCGCACCGAGTTTGTCCACAATGCCCGAAAATTCCATGCCAGGAATAAACGGTGTGCGTGCTCGGGTTAAATACTCGCCGCGCACGTTCAGAATATCGGCAAAGTTCAAACCCACGCTTTGTACCTTTATGCGCACCCAACCCGCTCGAGGTTCTGGGATTGGCATTTCGCTGATGGTCAGCACTTCAGAACCGCCGAGTTCGGTAACGTTGATGGCTTTCATGGATTCAGACATGGCTCAGTGTACCTTTTTAAGTTTGCAAGAAATTGTGAGTTGTATTTGCTCGTAAATCGAAACAATTTTTGAAAATTCGGCTAACATGAAGTTATGAAACAAAAGTTTGTGAATTGGAAAGATGGAGACATGTGGTTAGGCTATCTCGAGGAATTTCCTGATTACTGGACACAAGGGATTACTGAAGCAGAATTGCGTGAAAATCTGATTGATTTGCATTAAAATTTAACTGGCGGCGAAGTACCGAATGTTCATCGTGTTGCTGAACTTGAGGTGGCACAAATTTATGGGTAAATACGGTGATACCGCCATCCGTGCTGCTCGAGAAGCGGCTAAAACCCAGAACCCCGTTGATGCCTGGAAATCTGCTGCAATTGTAACGTTTCCGAATTCGCCAGCATCTCGAGAAAAAGGTTGTCCGAAATCAACTTTTTTGGGTCTTTGTGAAAATGGTTTGATTGTTGGTGTCGAATCTGGAAATTTTACGCGATCACCAAAGAACAAGTTTTATGCCTTAAAAGCGGTTCATCTTTTGCGACAAGATTCGGGCTTGGTCAAAGACCCAAAAGAATTGTGGAGTCGTGCTGTTGATGGCGCAAATAAAGTTGAAAATAGTCAAATGGATGTTGTGATTTCATTGTGGCTCGAGAAATTTATAACCTGATTTCTTACGGATAAGATCTTTGAAAGGCTGTGCCAGAGTGGTTTGCTCGAGTCTGGTATGCCTAAGCTTTTTGACGCATTGACTTTTAAGCATTCTGCATATATGCTATTCGCAGATAACTATGAAAAACCTTCTAACCCCACAAACCGAACAAGAATTCCTCGAAACTTACGACCCCAACATCTTCCCTCACCCAAGCCTCAGCGTGGATGTCGCCATGCTGACCGTGCGTCAACGGTCACTCGAGGTTCTGGTCATCAAACGCAACGAACACCCCTTCAAAGACCGTTACACGCTGCCTGGTGGCTTCGTGCAACTCGACGAGACCCTCGACCAAGCCGCCGCCAGAC
>JAYTKL010000432.1:0-1412 GCA_043730305.1 Deinococcales bacterium
AGCCCCGAGCATCGCGCTGCGCGATTACCGTCAGAACGAAACGCGCTTTCAGGTCTTGATGCAAACGCATCCCGAGGCTGCCGAGGTGTTCTTGCACGACGCCCAACACGCCGTGCAAAACCGCTGGCAGGAACTCGAGCGGCTGGCGCTGGTCACGCACCCACGTGAGCCTGTGATCTCGGCAGACGATTGAACCCATCACATTGACCCAAGGAGTATTTTTATGAGCATTGACCTCAGCACCACCTACATGGGTTTGACCCTCAAACACCCCATTGTGCCCTCGGCTTCACCTCTTTCCAGAAACCTGGACGGCATTCGTCAACTCGAGGACGCGGGCGCGAGTGCGGTGGTGATGTACTCGCTGTTTGAAGAGCAAATCACGCTCGAGGGCTTGGCGCTCGACACGACCCTGAATCATGGTTCGGAAGCGTTTCCCGAAGCGCTCAGTTACTTCCCAGATTTGGAGCATTACAACATCGGACCAGACCAGTACCTCGAGTTGATCTCGAGCGCCAAAAATGCCGTGAACATTCCGATCATAGGCAGTTTGAACGGCGTCACCACGGGCGGTTGGATCGAGTATGCCAGACACATTGAAGAGGCTGGCGCGAACGCGCTCGAGTTAAATCTGTACAACGTTCCCGCCGACCCGAACCTCTCGAGCATCGATGTCGAAGAGCGTTACCTCGATGTGCTTCGTGAAGTTCGTGCCAACGTCCAGATTCCAATTGCCCTCAAAATCAGTCCATTTTTCAGTGCGCCCGCCAACATGGCAATGCGTTTTGCCACGGCTGGTGCGGATGCCCTGGTGATGTTCAACCGTTTTTACCAACCCGATTTTGACCTCGAGAAACTCGAGGCGCTGCCAGCCTTGCAGCTCTCCAATTCGCACGAATTGCGCCTGCCCCTTCGTTGGGTGGCGATCATGTTTGGACGCGTGCCACTCGACCTTGCCATTACCGGCGGCGTTCACACCCATGAAGACGTGCTCAAAGGCTTGATGGCGGGTGCTCGGGTCACGATGATGGCATCCGAGCTTCTCGAGCATGGTCTAAAGCGCATCAAGAAAATTCTTGGCGAACTTGAAAATTGGCTCGAGCTTCACGAATACAAATCGGTGCGACAATTGCAAGGCAGCATGAGCCAACAACGCCTGAGTGATCCAAGCGCCTTTGAACGAGCCAATTACCTCAAAGTGCTTGACTCCTGGCGTCCGGTTTCCGCTCGAGCAAGATGAAATTTTCAGTCAACTGATCCACAACACCCGATTCTGCAGCACATCCTCACCACGCTCGAGATTCACCGTGTGCGTCATCTCGAGTTCATCCGTCGCCATCTGCCTACCATTAAGTCCAATTTGCCACCGCGCTTGGCAATGATACGCACTTTGACAACCTTGAGCGTTATTC
>JAYTKL010000433.1:0-8898 GCA_043730305.1 Deinococcales bacterium
AGCGTCGAACATTGGCGACCAGAGGGAGTAGCAACAGACAGCGGTTTTCATAGAAGTGAGAGCGCGAAGCGCGTCAACGAATATGAAAACCGCTGTAGATTGAGTCAAAAATAGAGAATACTATTGCGTTTCAAACCATCAAGCAAAGGTAAAATGACCACATGACCGAACTCGAGATTTTGTATCAAACCTGCTCGAGTTGCCCAGCTTGCAAACTTGCGGCGACCCGAAAGAACGTGGTCTTTGGCGAGGGGGATCCCGACGCGCAACTGATGATTATTGGCGAGGGTCCAGGCGAGGACGAGGACAGAACGGGTCGTCCGTTCGTTGGGCGTGCGGGGCAATTGCTCGATCAAATTCTGGCAGCCGTGCAGATTCCTCGAGAATCGGTGTACATTGCCAACATCGTCAAATGCCGTCCTCCTGGCAATCGCAACCCAGAAACCGACGAAATCGCAAGTTGCGAGCATTGGTTGCTCGAGCAAATACAATTGATTAAACCGCAAATCATTGTGACCCTGGGAAATGTGCCGACGCAATGGGCGACGGGAACAAGTTTGGGGATCACCAAAACCCGTGGGGTCTGGGGCGAATTCAAGAAATTGAGCGTCCCGATCAAGATTTTTCCGATGTTTCATCCCGCGTACCTGCTGCGCAACCCGATCAGAACCACGGGTGGTCCAAAATGGTTGACCTGGCAGGACATCAAAACCCTCAAGGCAGAACTCGAGCTGCTGGGCGCGAAACCAGACATCAAGCTCGAGGTGGAGCAAACAGCGTTATTCTAAGACATGTCGAATTCTGATTTTCTTGGTTTGATTCAATCACTCACCGCCACGGGCGAAGCGGCGCTGGGCAATTTGAATGTGCTCTCGGGTCGTCTCGAGCGTGACGGGGTGCAACGGCGTGAAACTGCCGAACGCAGCCTGAGGATTCTCGAGGTGCTGGCACAAAAAACCCGTGGGAATCTGGACGCCGAGGAAGCGAATGCGCTGACCGAAGGCATTCATTCGCTTAAACTCGGGTTGCAAACACCATCATGAAAGCCGTGATTCAGCGAGTCTCGAGCGCCAGTGTGACGGTTGAGGGCAAAATCGTCGGTGAGATCGAACGCGGTTTTCTGGTCTTGTTGGGCGTCAAACGCGGCGACACGGCGGATGACGCCGCGTATCTGGCGCGAAAAATTGCCAAGTTACGGGTTTTTAATGACGAGGCAGGAAAGATGAATTTGGCGCTCGAGCAAGTTGACGGCGCGATTCTTGCCGTCAGTCAATTCACGCTGTACGCCGACACCCGAGACGGCAACCGTCCAGGGTTTTCGCAAGCGGCAGCGCCCGACGATGGAAGCCGTTTGTACAAAACCTTTTGCGAGATGCTGCGAAACGAAAACCTTGAGGTGCAAACGGGAATTTTTCAAACCGAGATGAAAGTCAGTCTGGTGAACGATGGTCCGGTCACGATCATCATTGACTCGAGCGAGCGGTTAAGACCATGATTCGCTATCAGCACGACCTCGAGAACATCGTATCAGAAAACCTCGAAAGCTTTTTTGTCGGTTGGTTGACAGCACCCACACCAACCAAGCACTCCGAGATTCTGCGCGGTTCGAGTCACGTTTGTTTGGCGCTCGAGGGTGAACGGGTTGTTGGGTTTATTACTGCAATTTCAGATGGAATCCTGACCGCGTATATTCCTTTACTGGAGGTGCTGCCGGAATTTCAATCTCAAGGCATCGGACGTGAACTGGTGCGGCAAATGCTCGAGATGCTTTCAAGTTTTTACATGATTGATTTGTTGTGTGACGAAAAAATGCAAGGGTTTTACGCGAAATCTGGAATGCTTGAGGGGCAGGGGATGCTGATTCGGAATTACAAACGACAAGCTGGAGAATGACGCTTTGCCTTGGATCTGGATTTTTTAATATGTTACTCGAGCCTGGTGCTCGTTTGATTTGTTCATGGACAACGGTCTCGAGCTTGTTCTTTTGGGTCTGTAACGGATTTTCGCCTATGCTGAAGAACCGAAAGGAGCACAACATGCGAAAATTGTTGATTGTTGGTGCGGTATTGCTCGGTGGTTTTGTCATTGCGCAAGCAGTACAACGCAGCTTGAACATCACCATCAATGGAACTGCTTTGAGTGAAAAAGCTATTATTGTGGCGGGCAAAAGTTATGTCCCAATCAGTGCCTTAAAAAGCCTGGGTGTGAATGCAGTTGCATCTGGTAATACCTTGGCATTGTCTCGAGCGGGTGCAACAAGTACAACACCAAACAACACAAACACTGGTGCGGCTGGTACACAACAACTTTCTGGTGGTGTGGGTGTGTTTGGAAAAGCTGCCACCTTGGGCAAGCTTAGCCCACTGAACTTTACGCTTCGCAGCCTCGAGTACCTGGTAGGACGGGTTGCCATTGGACAGAACGTTTGGGTCTCAAACGCCAAACAAAAACTCCTCTTGATGCGTTTCACAGCTCAGAATCCGCAATCTGGTAAGGATGTCCAACTGAACAACGCCAGTTTTGTTTTTACCGTGGTGGATTCTAACAATGTTTCGGTGACACCAGATTGGGCGGGTAGTGAAATTGCCATTGCCCGTGACAATGATTTTACCCCTGTGGACACGGCTTTGAAACCCGGGCAGCGGCTTGATGTGTACACCATGTTTGTCGTCCCTAATGATGTCAGTGTTCCAAAGTTGCTGGTTGAGCGTTGGAATGAACGTCCAGCGGGGGTCTTGCGCTTTGATTTGACAGGTAAAATCAAGCTTCTGGCTGCTCCCTTTGCGGCAGACAGCACCGGCATCAAGTCTCTCGAGCAAATCAATGCACAAATTGGCACGTATTACCCAGTGGGCAAAGCCGACATGCGACTCGATGGTGCTCAAATCAGCCCGCTCGAGGTTGGTGATGTGCTCCCCAACGAAGGCAAGCGTTTTGTGCGCCTGAACTTTGCTTTCCGCAATCCCATGCCCAGGGGTGCGCCCAATACAAATGTTGGCATGTGTGGTGGTGAAGGTTTTATCCTCGAGTTTACCGATTCAGACAACGAGCGTCAGGTGACAACCTCGTGTGGGACAAACTTCCTGAAAGTCAGCCGCAATGAAAATGGCGATGCTGATCTTGCCCCTGGGCAGGAAGTGAAATTGCGTTACTTTTTTGAAGTCCCGAGTGGTGTGACAGCCGCCAAACTGATGGTCTATACCGAGCAATCCATTCGTTATGTCTATGATATTGGCAGCGCCAAATAAATTTCTTTCAAGCAACCCTATGGACTGAGACATCGCCATGCAGGGCACGCCAGCAGAACAGCGACAGGATCATGGCTTGCGAAAGACAATCGGGAAAACTTATAAAAATGCCCAAAATTGTCGGCAATCACGCGTCCCACACGAACAATACTTGGCACAGCAGCGTCAGGAGGAAGTCATGAACCTGAAGATCTTTGCCCTCAGTACGGACATCGACGGTGAAACACGCCCTTTGTCTCCAGCGAAAGGGAGCTTCACGGCTTTCTTCAGCCCCTTTCAGATTGTCATCTCTGCACATGTCCGACTCGCCTCGATTGCCCGCACCATCTGCGCCCTTGCGCTGCTTCTAGCGGTGTCTTGTAGTTCTCCGGTCATCACGCCAGTCCTCACGACGCTCACCGTGACATTGCCATCCGTCACCACGACGCCAGGTCTGACTCAGACGGCTACGGCATCTGGGATTGACCAGAATGGTACGGCGATTGCAACCGGTACAATCGCTTGGTCTTCGGGGACGCCGAGCGTGGCTACGGTCGATGCGACCAGCGGTCAGGTGAGTGCATTGACGCTTGGAACGACGGCGATCATCGCCACGTCGGGTTCGATTATCGGGCAGAAGTCGCTCACGGTGGTGACCTCGTTGCAGTGGCCAGGCACCGACGACGTTCACACCGTCGATGGTTTAAACGTGTTCAAAGGCAACCTGAGCGGACTCATATATGAAGATTTGGTTCCCAACTCTTCCGCCGTCCTCTGGGGTGTTCGTAACGGTCCGAGCACGCTATACCGATTGATCTTCAGCGGCGGAATCTGGACGCCAGATCCGGATTTGGCGTCCTCATGGGGAACTGGTAAGGGGTTGCGCTACACCGATGGGACTGGCGCACCAGATTCGGAAGGGGTGACGTACTCCCAGAATGGGTCAGCCGGCGGGATCTACGTCTCAACCGAGCGAGACGGCAGCTCCGCCGTCAGCAGACTCAGCGTGTTGCGCTTTGATCCGAGCCAGGCGGGCACGACGCTCACGGCAACCAACGATTGGAACCTGACCAGCGACCTTCCCACTGTCGGCTCAAATCTCGGTCTCGAGGCGATCACTTACGTGCCCGACGCATTTCTCGTGGCACAGGGATTCTTTGATGAAGCGGCGGCACATGCGTACAATCCGGCGGAATATGCTAACCACGGCAGCGGTCTTTACTTTGTCGGTCTCGAGGCTAACGGTATGATCTACGCATATGCGCTCAATCATGTGACCAACGGCTTTACGCGCGTGGCGACGATTTCGAGCGGCTTCGCAGCGGTGATGGACTTGCAGTTTGACCGCGAACTCAATTATCTCTGGGCGATCTGCGACGACGGCTGCGGCGGGCAGTCCGCAACGCTCGAAGTCAACACCACCGTGGGATCGCCGACGAAGGGGCGCTTTCAGATCACCCATGTCTTTGCGCGGTCGGCGAGCATGCCGAATCTCAACAACGAGGGATTTGCGCTGGCGACACAATCGACATGCGTGGCTGGATTTAAGCCGGTGTTCTGGTCCGACGATGGCGAGACGGGCGGGCACTCGATCCGTCAAGCTTCGCTGCCGTGCGTGCGGTTTCCATAAGCGCGATAAATTCGGGCTTCACCCATATGTTGTATTCGTGCAATTGGGGTTTATCGCTTCAAATACCAATCAAATACCAAAGGGCAAATCCTAGTACAAGCCCTAAAGCCACAGATGCGATAACAACAGATCGAGGAATTGTTAAAATTTTGGATCGAATTAATTTTTCATTTTCCCAAATCGAGTCCGTTGCGCTCGAGTTTACAGAACCTGAAAGCAATAACGTCTTTGCTAGCGTGAATTCTTCAGCAGTGAGCGAGCCATTCTGGTGAAGTTGCTCGAGCTTTTGGAGTTCGTCAATCAAGTTCATAGTTCACCATACGCGGAAAAATCCTCTTAAGTTCCCACTTTAAGCGTTTTGCATGACCCCTGTCGCCACCAAAACCAAAATAATCATGCCCAGCACGATTCGGTAAATGGCGAAGGGTTTAAAATTGTTTCTCGAGACGTAATTCAGCAACCAACTGACAACCACAAGCGCTGAAACAAACGACACGACTGTTCCAACCAGTAATGCGGTTACGCCTCCAGGCACGCTGCTCGAGAGGGTGTCTCGAGCCTTAAAGAGCTTGTAGAGACTGGCAAGCACCAAGATCGGCATTCCAAGATAAAAGCTGAAGGCGGTTGATGTGGCGCGGTTTAAGCCTGTCAGCATTCCGCCAACGATGGTCGCGCCCGAACGTGACGTGCCTGGGAAAACCAGCGCGAAAATTTGTGCGACGCCAATCCATATTGCTTGCATTGGCGTAACGATGTCCACATCGGCAAGTTCGCTGGTTTGTGCATGATTGCTTGGGCGTGATTCAACAATCCATAAAATGATGCCGCCAACAATCAAGGCAATGGCGACAGGGACAGGATGAAACATCAAGCTCTCAATTTGTTTGTTAAAAATCAGTCCGAGCACACCAGCAGGAATCGAAGCGATAATAATGTTGAGCCAAAACTTTTGCATGTTGGCGCTCGAGAGTCCCAAAATTCGTTTGATCAGGTCGTTGCGGTAATACCAAATGACCGCCAGAATCGCGCCCATTTGAATGACCACCGTGAAAGTTTCGGCGCTGTCTTTGAAACCCAGCAAGCTTTCGGCAACGATCAAATGACCGCTCGAAGAAATTGGTAGAAATTCGGTTAAACCTTCAACAATGCCCAAGATAATGGCGTTAATAATGTCCATGAAAACCCCTGAAAAAACCTCGAGTTTCCCTCGAGACGGATGAGTTTAACCGAAGTTGGGTGAAGGGCTTGTGAAATCAGGTTTTGAGGCAGGCGCGGACGTTACCCTGATGCTGCTCGAGGAGTGTTTTGGCATCTTCAAAATTTAGGTTTCGCTCGAGCATGACGATGGCGGTTTTGATGTGATAGCCGCAAGACTCGAGGGTTTGGGTGGCTTGGATTTCAGTTTTGTTGGTGGCAAGCATGGTCAATCGTATGGCGCGTTTGACCAGTTTAATGTTGGTGGCTTGCAAATCCACCATCAAATTGCCGTAAACCTTGTGCAGCCGCACCATCACGCTCGAGGAAAAGGTGTTGAGCGCAATTTTTTGCGCCGTTCCAGCTTTCAATCTTGTGCTGCCCGAAATCACTTCTGCGCCGGTCTCGAGTAAAATTCCAACCTCGGCTTGCTCGAGGATTGGGGCGTTCGGGTTGTTAACGACACCGATTCGTAAAGCACCCACGCTTTTTGCCGCATCGAGTGCGCCCAGAGCGTAAGGGGTCGTGCCACTGGCAGCAATCGCAATGACCACATCGTTTTGGTTTGGACTGAAAGCCAGAACGTCACTCCGTCCCTGGTCAAAGTTGTCCTCTGCGCCTTCGACGGCGTTGAACACGGCTTGACTGCCGCCAGCCATTGCCACGAGCGCTCGAGATTTAGACCATGAAAACGTCGGTATCAGTTCGGCAGCGTCCAGAAACGCCAATCGTCCACTCGTGCCGGCTCCAGCGTAAATCAAACGCCCGCCCAGCTCGAGTCTTGCCACCGCCAATTCCACGGCTCGAGCGATTTGGGGTGCGGCGTTTTTGACGGCTTGCACGGCATTAAATTGATCTTCAATAAAAGTTGATACCAAATCTTGTGGCTCGAGCAGGTCTAGGTTTTGGGTGGCTTGGTTGATGCTTTCGGTAGAGGAGGGTTGGGTCATGAATCCAATTTAACTCGAGATTGAAAAAACGCTTCACCGTTTTTGGTGAAGCGCTGGAAGTCACGACATAAGGCGCTCAACTCCCAAAGTTTTTTACCGCCTGATAATACGTCCAAGCGAAGCTGTAACAGGTCGGGCGTTGATACCAACTGCGTGCGGCGCAATCGGCTTTCATGTCGTTGTAAAAAATGTAATCTGTATAGTCTTTACCGCCGCTGTTGAACACGCCAAAGCGTTTGTAATTGCGATAGCCGAAATCGTGACGGGTGCAGGCATTTTTGAAGTTAAAACCAGGTCCAGAATCGGGCGAACTCGAGCAGTAATCGGTGCTCCAATCGAGTTCTGGGTACGAGGCGCTTTGATAGTTTCGAGCGTACAAGAAGCTCATTAGGCTGCCACCCATAAAGCCGTTGACAATGCCAACACTTTCGGCAGCCGTGGCTTGAAGGGCAACATTTGTGGGTTCAACAACCCGCTCGAGTTCGACGGGGTAATTGACCTCACTCGAGCTTGGAGTGCTCGTTTGACACGCTGTGAATGCCAGAACCAAAACGGAAAGCACAAGCCAGTTCGTTCGCATGAACAACCTCCAAAGATTGAGTTTTTGAGACACGTCAATCATAGCCTGTTGCAAGCTTGTTCACATGGACGCGCAGGTTGCTATGCTCGAGCCTCGAAATCGGTAGAATCAGACCATGCAAATGTCAAGTGTTCATGATCCGCTCCTCGAGTACCGTTCTGAATTCCCAATTCTCGAGACCAGTTCGTATTTTGCGGCGCACACGCTGGGTCCTGTCTGCCGTGAAAGTCTCGAGGCGCTCAGGTTGTTCGGCGAACAATGGGCAACCCGTGGCGTGCGGGCTTGGGGCGATTCGTGGATGGCGCTGCCCGATGTGGTCGGCGAGGCAATCGGTCATTTGATGAACGCGCCCAAGAACTCCGTCAACACGCCACCCCATGCCACGGCAGCGATGGCAAGTTTGCTCTCGAGCCTCGATTTTTCTGGCACACGCAACGGCATTGTCACCACCGATGTCGAATTCCCGAGCGTCTTGCAACAAACAACCGCCTGGAGTCAGTACAGTGCAAACGTGACTGTGGTCAAATCTGAAGATGGTCTTACGCCGCCGCTCGAGGGGGTACTGGCGGCGATTGATGAGACCACTAAACTTGTTGCCATCTGTCATGTGTATTTTCGCAATGCTTACATTCTTGACGTGGCAGCAGTCGTCAAACGTGCTCGAGAGGTTGGCGCGTGGGTCTGTTTGGATGCCTACCAAAGCCTTGGCACAGTGCCACTGGATGTTCAAGCGCTAGATGTCGATTTTGTGATTGGCGGCAGCGTCAAATGGGTTCTGGCAGGTCCTGGCGTGGGTTACTTGTACGTGCGCCCCAGCATCCTCGAGACGCTCGAGCCAGTTTTACGCGGTTGGATGGGTCATGCCGACCCGTTTGGTTTTACACCCGATTGGCAACCAGCCGAAGGGCAACGCAGGTTTGTGACGGGTACGCCGCAAGTTCCAAGCCTTGCGGCAGCCTTGCCTGGTTACAAAATGGTTGGCAAAATTGGTGTGGGTGCGATTCGTGAAAAGTCCTTGCGGCAAACCCAAATCCTCATGACCCACGCCGAAAAACTTGGAATGCGAATCGTGAATCCAAAAAATGTTGAAGCTCGAGGGGGCAGTGTGGTGCTCGACGTTTCACCACTTGCGCCAGAGCACGCCAGCAGCGTTGGTCATGCGGTTGCAGCCACCATGAATTCCAGAGATTACGTGCTCGATTACCGCGTTGGCGCTGGCATCAGGCTTGCGCCGCATTTTTACACCAAAGATTCCGAATTAACCACCGTGATTGACGAAATGCACCATGTCATCGAAACTCGAGCTTTCACAGCGCA
>JAYTKL010000434.1:0-3010 GCA_043730305.1 Deinococcales bacterium
CGTCGGGTTGAAAGTACGGAAACGCGCCCGTGCGTTCATGCACCAGTTTTTTGCCGCGCGGCGTGTGAATGTCCACAGGGTAATGGTTTCGGCAAATCGCATCCTCAAACTTTTTGCACTCGAGAATATCCTCGAGCGTCAAAACGTACTCGCCGCGAATGCGTCTGGTTTCGCGCACGCCGACCATTGGGGCGTAACTGGCGATAAAACTATTTTCGCAACCTGTTAGATACTTGCGGCAAAAGTTCAGCAATCGGTCTATCGCCAATTTGCCGTCCACTTGTGCCTTTGAAAGCGTCCAAGCGCTCGCGCCATCATTCAAATCGGCATCGAGGCGCGGGCAGTTGAAGCTGATGCAACCAGGCATTCCAGGAATGCTGAAACCCTGAAAATAGTCACCGTCTCGCTCGAGCAAAACGCCTTTATCCACGGCTTGGCGAAACAATGACTCGAGGCTCGAGTTCTTCTCCCAGACCATCCAAAAGTGCATGAATTTGTGGCTTTCCTGCGCCTGCCCGTGATGCGCCAGAAAGCCGCAGAGTTTCTCGAGGTCAACGCCGCCCAGAATAAATCTTAAACTCATGGCTTGATGCACGCCTTCGGAATCGCCAGCGTCAAACGGAGCGCCAGCGCTGACGGTCACATCTGCATCGCCAGTCGCATCAATAAATGTGTGTGCCATCAACCTCGAGAGTCCATCTTTGTTGTGAATCACGATGCTCGAGATTTTTTTTGCCTCGAGTTCTGACGCCACAAAATGCGTGTGATACAAAATCTCGCCGCCAGCCTCGACCAACATTCGCTCGAGCACGAATTTCATGCCCTCGGGGTTGAACCAGTTGTCGTTGTTGTTCTGGTCTACCGCGCCATCTGAACGCTCGAGCAGTCTGTTCTTGAGTTCGTCCGTAATACCACGGTTTAAGTTCTGTCCGCTCGAGACGTTGCGCATTAAAGGTGTGACCTGGGCGTTCGTGCCGCTTCCGCCAAGGCTGCCGAGTGCCTCGACCACCAAGGTTTTCGCGCCAGCTCGAGCCGAGGCAATGCCCGCAATCGCCCCAGCCGTGCCGCCGCCAACCACGATCACATCCCAAGTTTGAGGAGTATTTTGAATCTCGAGTGTCATGAAAAAAGAATACCGTGAAATTAGTTCTCGAGTTTGGCTTTGCCAATCATCTCGAGGGTAACTTCATCGCTGGGCGGGTGAACCAGTCCTGCCCGAGCATCGCGGAAGTGACGCTCGAGACTCAAAGACCGTGTCAGGGCATTGCCGCCGGCTACCCGCAATGACAAGTCAGTGGCACTGACGGCGGCGTTGGTGCAAAGCTGCTTTGCGCCAGCCAGAAGCGGCAACAAGGCATCTTGGGACTGGTTTTCGACAAACAAACCGCAAGCCTCGAGCAAGACACTCTGGGCGGCTTTTAACTCGAGTTCGATCTGCCCAATTTTTTGTTGAACACTTGGCAGGCTCGAGATGGGTTTGCCGAGCGCGGTTGGAACTCGGGTTTTGGCATAACGCGCCACTTCATCCAGCGCGGCGCAACCCACGCCCAAGTAGGTTGCCGCCATCGCCGACCAAAACCAGGCACTCGAGGCTGGATGCGCTGGCGTGGGCGCAATGAAATCCTGGTCTGATACAAAAACCTCTTCAAACACCGCATCATCAGCTCCGCTCGAGCGTAAACTCAAAGCATCCACCCAAGTTCGCTCGAGTTTCAAACCAATGGCGTTCATGGGTACGATCATCTTGCCTGTTTTCTCGAGTAGATTCTTGCCTTCCAAACTGGCATGAACCACCAGAAAATCCAGGCATTGCCCACCAGTCACCCAAGTTTTACGTCCAGTGAGCGCCCAACCGCCTTCGACTTTGTCCGCAATCGTTCTAAACGCCCCACCTCGAGATGGACTGCCAAGTTCGGGTTCAGAGGCAACGGCGTTCAACAATGCCCCTCGAGAAACCACCGCCCCCAAAATACGTTGACTCAACTCGAGATTCCAGGCTTTTGTTGCGACTGCCGCGCCGATCACATGCGCATTCATGGCAGCCGTCAGCGCCACCGAGGCATCACCTTTTGCAAGATGAATCTGCGCCATCACAAACTCGAGCAAATTCGCGCCAGAACCACCAAACGATTCTGGGACGGTCAAGGCGGGATAAGCACTTTTTTTGAGTTCAGCAAAACTCTCGAGCGGCAACATTCCAGTTCGGTCAAATCCATCGGCTCGAGGTTTCATGCCGTTTGCAAGACGGTCTGCCAAATTCACGAAGCTTTCTTGACGTTCGGTTAAGTTGTGAAACTCGAGCAACCCCATGTGTTCAGCATACTGGTTGAATTTCAAAAATTTTTACTGAAAGTCCTCGAGTTCAAAACTGGTGGTTGTGCCGTAACTGGTTTTCCACTCGGCGCGTTCGATTCCTCTGACACTCAATTCAAGTCGAATATTGGAATTGGTCAGCTTGTAGGCGCTGCGAAACTCGAGGTCAAAGCGCACGCGGTTGTTCAAACGGTCTGGCGCTAGGCTGATGTACTTCCAAGAAAACGCTAGGTTTTGCAAACTCAGAACACCTTGGGTGCTATCGTAATTCGCTTGACCATTGCCAGTTTTCACGCTTTCGTTCGGTAATGGAAAACCTGGCTCAAGTTGCGCTTTTCCACCTGTCGAACTCGAGTTGGTGATGCGCGGCGGGTCACTCGAGAAGTCTAGCGTGTAAGTTTGAATTCCGCCACTTTTTGGGTCGTTCGCGTCTTTGAGTAAATGCACCTCGAGTTTGGAATGCTTCGCGTCAATCGGTTTGGATTGCATGGTGATGCGTCCGTCATACACCGACCCCAGCCCTTCGCGGTGCGCATGATACGACCAAGTGTGAGGCTCGAGGTAGGCGGAATACAAGTTTTGAGTTGTTGGCTGGGCGCAAGCAGTCAGGATTCCGAAACCAAGATAGAGGAGATGTCGAAGCCGAATCACCACTTGATTTTAAGCTCGAGAATCCAGATTTTTTGTGGTGTTTCTC
>JAYTKL010000435.1:0-3629 GCA_043730305.1 Deinococcales bacterium
CGACTTTGAAACTGCCTTTGAGACGCTCGAAAAAGGCGCGAGAAGCAGTCGTGACCCGCGCATTGCCGCGCTATGCGACCTCGAGATGGCTGGGATTTACACGCTGTACGGACGTGAAGGCATTGAGGGTTCGTCGCAGAGTTTGTCAAACGCGGTCTTAAGCAACCCGCTCTTGCGCCAAGACCCGACGTACATGGCGCTGCGGGCGGCGAACATCGCGTTCACGCTCGAGTTGGAAGCGTTTGAATTGGGCGAACGCATTGCAGACAACGAGCCGCGCAAGATGCGGGCGCTCGAGTTGGCGGCACAATCGCGGGGCGGCACGAGTGTTGCCAAATTCCATGCGGTCAGTGCGCTGGTGACGCTGGGCGAACCCGAAACCGCGCTCGAGTTGCTTGAAGGCATCGTGCTCGAGGAACTGCCTGCCTTCTTGCGTTGGCGGTATTGGTCGTGGCGCGGCGGGGCGCTCGAGGGTTTGTCGCGTTGGCGTGAAGCTGAACAGGCGTACAGTCACGGTGCGAGTTTAACCACAGGCACGGACAAAGCCGCGCTTTTGATGGATCAAGCCGCCATGCTCTTAGAGCTTGAAGAACCGTTTGAGGCACTCATTACCCTCGAGCAAGTTGCAGGGTTGTACAACAACCTCGAGCCAGCCCTGGAAGCCGCCAGCCGATTGCACTTGGAGGCTCGAGCGCACTTGGCACTCGATAACCCCAGCCTCGCCCGAGAACGCGCCGAACTGGCTCGGGCTTTAGAGGATGAAGTTGGCGAACCGAGTTTTGGCGTGGCACTGGTGCACGGACAATCGCTGGCGGCGATGGCGGACATGCCCGGGGCGCTGGCGGCATTCTCTCGAGCGGTACAACTCGCACCAGCCGCCGACAAGTCTTACGCGCTGCACGAGATGGGTTTGGCGCAAATGGATGCTGGGCTGCCCGAAGAATCCAGGGGCAGTCTGAATGCCGCGCTGCTCGACAACGAATACCCTTACAAAGCCGAAGTGCTCGCCGACCTTGCCGAACTCGAGTACCGTCTAGGCGATTTTGACGCCACCGAACGCCAAGCCACCCTTGCCTTAGAGGCTGGCGCGATCATTCCCGCCAGTTTGTTGCTCGCCAATATTGCTTACGAATACTACCGCCTGGACGACGCGCTCGAGCATTACAACCGCGTGCTCGAGTTTGCGCCAGAAGCCAGCCGCGACTGGGTGTTGGCGCATCAAATGATTGCCGACACGCTGGTGCAACTCGGCTGGCGCGAACCAAACCGCATTCTGTACCACGCACAAATCGCCCTGCCGCACCTCGAGCCTTCGGACGAATGGGCGGTGACGCTCGAGGGGTACATTGCAAAAGCGAATACTTTGCTTGGCTCGAGCGGCGGACGAACCTTGAATTAAAGCCAGTTGTTCTGAATTTGTCGTGCCGCCTCGTAAGCCGCAATTCCAACACTGACCGACAAATTCAGACTGTGAAAACGGTGGTCGTCTCGAGGTTTGAGAATTGCCCCTGGCATGGGAATGTTCAGGGCAGGGTGCGCGTTCAGAATCTCGAGTGGCAAGCCGTCGGATTCGCGTCCGAAAACCAGGTAATCATTTTCTAAAAATTCGACTTGGCTGTAAACGCTGGCGCCTTTATCGGAAAACAACCAGATTCGGGCATCGTTTGGCAGGGATGCAATAAAGGCTTCCCAAGATTCGTGCTCGAGCATCTGCGAATCCTCGAGATAACCCATGCTGGCACGACGGGCATCTTTGCCGATGCTGTCAAAACCGTAGGGTTTAATCAGGTGCAAACGGGCGGTCAGCATGGCGCAAGTGCGAGCAATCGCGCCAGTGTTGTGCGGATTTTCGGGTCGGAACAAAACAACATTCAGCATCGAAAAAGAGTTTGACACGTGCTAACGAACTTGAACAGCATAAAAGGTCTAACCGTACAAAACCTGCCGCAAGCTCGAGCTTAAACTTTCGACCAGATTCAATTCCTCGGCACTCAATTCGGCGGGAGCGACATAGCCCATGTGGTTCGAGGCTGAATCTTTAAACGTGTTGACTTTGACATTCAAGACGCTTTGTTGAATGTTGCTAGCTCCAGTAAAAGCTGAAATGGTTTGCAGGCATTGCTCTGAATTGCCCACCAGATCGGCGTAATTGACCATCAACACATGCTCCGAATCTTTGAGACTCAGCACAAACTCGAGGTTTCGCGTCCAAGACACGCAAAATGCTCGCAATTCCTCGAGTGAACCAAGGTTGCCTCTGGCTTTATCGGATTTGACGCAACCCAGTAAATTGCGGTGAATGTAAAGCAATTTAAAATCGGGCATCATTTGGCGCAAAGCGTTTAAAACGGCAGGTGTCCAACCAGGATATTTAAACCCCCAAACGGGTCGGTTCATCTCGAGCGCGGCAAGACGGCAGTAATCGATGCCCGCAAAACAGGCGTTGCCGAGAGCACTCAAATATCCGTCCAGATTCGGCATCAAATCCAGAATCCAATCGTTGACCTCGCCCTCTTTGAAGCTTTGCAAACTCGAGTCGAGCTTGGCACGGTTGAACTGGTACATCATGGCGCGGTTGATAAAAAAGTTCAGGTACAAATCCAGGTCGCTCGAGCAGACCTCGCCGTAGACAATGGCGTTGTCGCTCGAGCAAAGCAGGCGTTGCAGCAGGGTCGTGCCTGAACGGGTGGTCGGTGAGGAAATAATAATTGGGGCAAGGTTTGAAATGCCTTGCGGCACAAAGCTTGGACGTGGTTGCATAAAATCACAATACCTCGAGTATTGGCACTGTGAAGTGCTCACTCCTTGTTTTCACCATCGCGCTTGTATTCGCCCAGCAACCTCGAGCCAGACTTCTGCGCCACGCCTGGAAGCTGTAACGCCTCGAGCAGTGCGTCCTCTCGGGTTTTGGGAACACTGACTTGCGCGTGGCTGTGAACGCCATCTGAGCCTGGGTGACGCCCACCGCGAAAGACAAACGCGGCAAGCAACGTGGCAAGTGGCACAGCCAATATCAGACCAATACTGCCGACCAGCGCATGAACGATCTCGGAGGCGACCAGCTCGAGGTTGATGACGCGGGTAAAACTGGTTTGACCCAGCGTGAAAAGCACCCAAAGCGGTAAACTCGAGCCGACATTTGCCAGGACGAGCGTGTTGACCAAACTGCCAATATGGTCAAAACCGACGCTCATGCCGCTTTTATAGAGTTTTTGCCACTCGAGTTTTGGGTTGAGATTGCTGAGTTCGCGCACCACGGCGGCTTGAGCCACCGTCGAATCGACCAGAGCGCCGAGGCTGCCAATGAGAATGCCCGCGATTAACAAACCGCGAAGGTTCAGGTCAATGCCCGCCTGTTGGGCGGCTTGCATGATGTACACGCCCTCCTCTGCGCCCAAACCCGTGAGTTTGGCGAGGCTCGAGAATCCAGTTGCCAAGCCTAGCGTGACGATGGCGGCGGCAATCGTGGCAATCAGGGCGCTCGAGGCAGTCCAGTTAAAACCGTGGACAAAGTAAACGCTGCTGGCAAGAATTGCTATTGCACCGAGCACGGCTACCAGCACAGGGTTTGTGCCGCTGACAATGGCGGGAATCATGGCGAGGATGATCACGCCCAGACTGAACGCCAT
>JAYTKL010000436.1:0-19897 GCA_043730305.1 Deinococcales bacterium
CTACGCGACTGCAATTCGCCAGATCGGTGCAGCGCGTCACCTGCCCGTTGCCGATGTTTACGCCGCTTGGGAACAGGCGGCGCTGGGCGGTGTTAACACCGACGATTGGCTCTCGAACGGTTTGAACCACCCGACCGGCGAGGCGCACGCCATCACCGCCGATCTGCTTTTCAAACTCATCACCACCTAGTGTCACACGATTAAGATAGGGTATAAGCGTTTCAATTTTAGTTCCGCATCCACCGACCTAAACTGCCAATCAATCCGTATCGCACGATCTCGACGATCAACCACCCAACGCAACACCGCCCGCTCCAACGCCGCTTTATCTCCCACACGTTCTTTCAGCGCTTGACGCGCCAATGCCGACCATTCAATCTCCTGCACGTTTCTTGCCCCGACAGCAGCACCTAACGGGCTTGGGGCGCTCAACCACGACCCATGCTTTGGTGTGAAATGAAACTCAAACCGTTTCGCTAACGCTCGAGCTTCCTCGGCAGGAAATGCTTGGTACAACGATGCTTTCGAGTGCGTATTCAAATTATCTTGCACCACAATCACTTCCGCTTTTTTAGAGTTCGACGTACACTCTCTCGAGCGATACTCTCAACAACCTCGAGTTTCACGAGTTGCCCTGCAATCATTCCCAAAGTCCAATCGGGTTCACCATTTGGAGTGCTGGAGCAAGCAATTTTGATGATTTGAGCTTCAACACGACCATCAATTTTAACAGGAATCCCTTTGTCTTTACGAACCTTGCGTTCTATGGTGGTTTGGAGTCCTTGTTGACAGAATTTCTTGCGGATTTGTTCGATGGTATGAACGCTAACCCCTAAGTTTTTGGCAATCACAGAATCTTGTTGGTTGAGTCCTTTCACGTCAGCTTGAAGTAGGATTCGAGCGCGGGTGATGGCTTGGGCTGGGTGTTTGCCAGTGCGGGTGAAGGTGGTTAACCAGTCGCGTTGTTCGTCGGTCAGGGTTATGGTGTGGTGTTTCACGGGTTCACAGTAGCAGAAAAGATATTAGCCTACTAATAGCGTGTGACAATCCACTAGGGTAGCACCTGCCCCAATCAAAATAAGTGATCTGATTGCGTACCACGCTTCATCAGGTAAATTCATTAAAACAAATTTTGCTAGCAGATTCATTAAGTCTTCAAAATGGGTTTGAAATTGTTCTAAACGAAATTTCGCAGCTGTAAAAATACCTCTCCGAATTCCAGTTTGAATACCAGTCAACTCTTTTGATTGACTTTCAGATAAACGAAGACCTCGAGAACGCCCCACATTTCTTCAGCCGTTCGATAACCTCGGTCTTTACCTATTTTTGTGCTTTTTGCTAAATTCGCAAGAACGTTACTCACTACATTCTTGTACTTTCCATTGTTATCAATGCCAAAACGATAGACGTTGTACCCAATTCGTTGTTGCAACTCGAGTTGTTCAGTTGGTGGTAAATCTTTGGTATTGTTCCAAATTGCTCTTAGGTTCTGCATGTCTGGCGTTTTGCAACTCGAGATGTCCTGAAAGTTCTTAGCTTTTTCAGTTTGATCTATCCACCACGCTCGAAAATCTTCCCACCAACCAAGCGTACTCACATCTCCCGCCGTACCTCCGACACTCGAGCTTCCAGGTTTCACAGGTGTACCCGTCACCGTCCCAGACAAACTCCCATTCGGCACACTCAAACTCGAGACTTCCATACTGCCAATACTACTCGGTAACGCCCCACTCGAGGGCGGCGTCAAAGTTGAAACGCTTGAATCTGGAATGCCGACGCTCGAGGGAACACCCAAACTCGAGACTGAAACCGTGTTAATGCTGGTTGGGAGGGCGTTACTGGGATTCTCGAGCGAAATGTTGCTCGTGAATTCTTGGGTTGGGATGCTCGAGATTGTGGGCTGCACCCATAAATTGAGACCACTTTCAGCAATTATACTTGTCCCTCGAGTTTCAACCGCTCAAAGTACGCCGTTTCAAACTCAACTGGTGGCACGTAACCCAAACTCGAATGAAGGCGTTTCACGTTATACACGTCCTCAATGAAACGCGTCACTCGAGTTTGAACCTCCCCAAAATCCTCGTATTCTTCCAAATGTACCTCCTCAAGTTTCAGGGTTGCCATAAATGATTTCTTGCTCGTAAAACAGCACCTCACGGGCTACTCGCGCTCCATTTTCGCGTTATCATACGGATTTCCCTTCCTGGACATGCTAATCACAGCCTCAACTTGTTCTAAGCTGACAATGTACGCATGACTCGTGTACTGAACACCCCTGTCGGAATGATGAATCAAACCTGGTTTCGGACTTCTCGATTTCAACGCTTTTTGCAAAGCTTCAAGCGATAAACTGGCATCCAAAAACAACCCAAATCCATGACCCAACAATTTGGGAAGACAAAACTGTTCGCCACCGCCAGCGCCCCGTACCGCGCCTCATCCTCGCCCGAAAGCACTTTAAACTCGAGATTAAGCCCTGCCGTGCGCGACAAGAAATCCTGGCTGTTCGCCGCCTCCCGCACCGCACTGGTCGCAATCACCTCGAGCCGCCCGAGTTTGATCGCACCCGCGTAATCGGCGTACAGTTTAAACCAATGCCCTGGTTCGTACTGGTAAACCACGAGCCGTGCCGTTCCCGAACCCATGTCCACAATGCCAATACGTTCCGTCATGGTTTTATCGTACCTCGAGCCGCAGGGTTCACGTCCCTCGAGAATGAAAATTTAAAGAAGTCACCCAGGTTTTGGCTGGGTGACGCTCGAGATGGCATTCAATGTGTTTTAAGAGATATGGATTTTGTGTAAAGTTTTAGGATTTGGCAGCAGCGCGAAGGTCGGTGAGCAGTGGCTCGAGGGTGGGTTCAATCATGAAGACAGTTTGCTTTGTTCTTGGCGTACTTTGAGCGCTGTTAAGCCGGCTGTGACAGTTTCAACAATGTACGGAACTTCAAGGACTTTGAAGTGAACTTTGCCACAATCAATTTTCAGTTTTTCTGAAAGACGAAGCTTGCTGGTGTCAATGCTGCCTTTGGTTTCGCAAACAAAATACAGTTTCTCTTGCACTTCGTCAGTCATGACAATTGCCCAGTCGGGCAGGTATTTACCAAGTGGTGTGGTCACTTCAAACCAATCAGGAAGTTTAAGAATCAATTTCACATCTTGCCGCACGTCCATACCTTGAACAAATTTGCGTTCAATCTCGGATTGCACGATCACACCGTCATAAATCGAATGCGCCACGCTTTCAATGTTATTCAAGTAACTCTCGAGTTCACGGCTTTCAAATTGCAACATGTCGTAAGCTTCGCCCGAACGTTCGTACTTGATGCCTTCAACAATCAGTCCCTCGAGCGTGCGAGATAAAGCGGCGATGGTCAATTCAAGAAATTGTTGCGGGTTTTTTCGGGCGTCATTTAACCGTCCCGAATCCATAAGCACTTTTGTCAAGGTGCTGCGGGTTAATTCGGTTTCGCGTTGCAGCACACCCAGCAAGTCAATCATGCTAGGGTTTTGACTGGCATTGACCGCACTGGCTCTGGTCAGTTGCGTTTCAAGTTGCCCGTCCAAAGCAATAATCTTGCCTTTTTCGACTTTGTAACGCGGTGCTTCTATGGCTGGCATGTCTTTTAAAGCGTTTGCCGCTCGAGTGGTTAATTCACTTGTGTCAAACGCCACGCTGTAACGGGTTTTGTGCTTGATGCGTTCCCAAAGCTCCTTAAATTCTGGGTTGAGTTCCCAGCCTTTTTTTAAGACCAGCTTGCGACGGTCACGGGTGTTTTTAACGCGGTCAACTGGGAAAGATTCTCCCGTTTCTTCTTCGATTTGGTTTTGTAAGGCTTTGGCAAAATCTTTGTAACTCTCGTTGGCAATCACGGTCAAACGGTTGATGTTCGCGTCGTGGCTGCGTTCACCGTTCTCTCGGACTGGAAGTCGCAAACCGCGCCCTATTTCCTGACGTTTTTTCACCTCAGATTTGGTTTCGTTTAAGGTGCAAATCTGAAAAACGTTCGGGTTGTCCCAACCTTCACGCAGCGCCGAATGACTAAAAATAAAGCGTAACGGTTCTTCTAATGACAGAAGGCGTTCTTTGTCCCGCATGATCTTCTCGTAAGCGCTGTCATCAGCTTGCGTGCCGCCGTTCGTGTCTTTGCTGTTGCCTTTGCCGTCTTCGGCAAAGTACCCGTCATGAACCGCCGCAACACCCGGCAATTTTAGTTCTACAAAATTAGGTTTGGCAGCCAGCTCGAGGTAAGCCGTTTCAAACCAGCGTTTTATTTTTGCGTCTTCACCACGGTAATTTGCCACGCGGTCAATAAAAAACAGGGATAACACTTTAATCCGTTCACCAACGGGTAGCCTCGCAAACTCGAGTTCTTTGCGTAAATGTTCTTGTACTGTCTCCCGAACTTGAACCTGCATGAGTTCATCTAAATTCACGCCTTGCGCTTGCCCTTTTTCCAAGGTCACACCGTTGGAAAACGAAACTGTTCCCGCCGCCGCGTCAATCTCTTCGACGCTGTGATTCGCGTACAAATCACGCCCACCCGTTAGGGTTTGAAGATCATCGCCCCAACCCACCGTGACCGCTTTACGTTTGACCACACCATCAAAAATATCAATCTCGAGCTTTGCCGTGATCTTGGTTTTGCTGGCTTTGATGTCCAGCACTTTGATGAACGGCACGTTAAAATTGGCTTCTTCCAGAACGCTTGTGACCTCAATTTGTTTGACCAGTTTTAATTCGTAAGCTTTGACAGGGTTTAACTGGTACAAGCAGTTGTAAGGGTTTTTGTGCGTCGCACTGAACCGCAAAGTACACAACGGGTTTAACGCCGCCAACGCCCGTTTCGCGGGTTCTGCCTCAAAATTTTGGGGTTCGTCCACAATCACTATTGGGCTACACGCCCTGATAAATTCGATAGGCGCGTAATCTGAAAGCCCGTTGTGCTCCCGAAAAATAACGTTATTAGACGCTTTGTTAAACGCGTCAATGTTCATGATTAAAATCTGCAAATCGTTGCTGTCCGCAAAGCCCCGCAACTTACTGACTTGCTTGGAGTCGTACACCCAAGAGTTGACTGGCACGTTATCGAACAAACCCGCGAAATGATCCCGCATCAAACGCAAACTGCTTAACACACCCTCCCGAATCGCAACGCTTGGCACGGCAATAATAAATTTTTTAAACCCGTACCGTCTGTGCAATTCAAAAATGCTTCGCAAGTACACATACGTTTTGCCCGTACCTGTTTCCATTTCAATCGAAAAATTAAGCGGAATTGTTGCCGCTTCCAAAGCCTCTTTTGCCGCCAGTTCAATACCCTCGAGCGAGTCTGATACTTTAAGCGCGTTTTGTTCCTGTACCGCTTTTACATTCTCGAGAATTTGCGTGTGGCTTAACACCAGTTCGTTTCGGACGCTTAAAACATTGAACAATTCCGAGTGTGCAATTTCCATAAACACCGATTCATCCGCCCGAGGTTGTCCTTTAAAAACATCCACAATCGAATTGACGGCATCTAACTGGTATTGCTGGTGGCTATCAAATTTGATTTTAATAACCCTTCAACTCACTTTCTTGACGGCGCTCCTCGAGCAATTCGTCTACAGCACTGGTCTGTGTTTTGTATTTACCACGAAGTCTTTTCAGCGTCTCGAGGTGTGTTTCTTCTGGTACAGTCGGAGTTTGTGCCATGTTCGTACTTTGCTCTTCTGGCTTTCGTTCCATATCACACCGTCCTGAACAGAATTTCATGGTCGCGCATCTCGAGCACCATGTTGGTTTTGAGCGCGTCATCACCTTCAAATGCCACGTCGAGACACAACACTTGCGCGGGTTTGAGTGCCATCATGCCGCGCAGCGTTTCGCTGGTAATTGGACGCTCGAGACAAATCAGTAAAGTACCTTGGGACACGCTGTACACCCGTTTTTCGGCAACAATCACCGTGGTGATACCGCTCGAGAGTGGCAGCCCACTTTTTAAGAGCAGTTCAAACAGAATGTCTTCTTCGCTGCGTCCGTCCACAACATTTTGCACCAATGCCAGCAGTTGCCCCTCAAGGTCTGGGTTTTCGTTGTCCCAGATTTTAAAGTTGCTGCCCTCGAGCGTGAACGCCCGAAAGCCAAGGTCTGGTGGTGACTCGAGGTTGAGTGAGCCATTCATGGATTCGCGTATTTTTGCCGCCGCACGTTTTACACGTTCCCTGGTCACGCTCGAGATGGTTGGGAATGATGCGTTTGGAGTGGTTTCTGGTAGTTGAACGAGAATAAATTTTCTATTGCCACCGTCAAGCATGTTCTGCTCGAGTACCGCCTGACCAAGTGTTCCCGAACCCGCGAAGAAATCAAGCACAAGATCGTCAGATTCGGGTGCAGTAGAGATGTTTATGATTTTTTGAAGCAATCCCATTGGTTTTGGAAAGTCAAAATAATCTGCAAGCTCAAGAGATTTAAGTTCAACAGTGCCTTGTTCACTAATAACTTGACTCTCATCCCAGATAGACTTTGCTTTGGTTGTTGACTTACGAGATTTTTCGTAAATATTCCACTCACCATCTCGTCTTTTTTTAGCGATTAAGTCAGGTGAGTTACCAATCAAATCTACTGTGAGAATTTTAGCTTTACTCCATCGCCAACAACCGTCAGTACCCTCACTATTTCGTGGATAAACTTCTATGTTAAATTCTTTTGTTTGTTGCAGTGATACCTTTGAGTATCCATTCTCATCAATGAGATTTTCTGAAACAAAAACACTAAAATATAAATTTGGACGATTTTGCCTATTAAACTTAGGATTTCTATTACGAAGTTCCCAAAGATCGAAGTTCCCAATTGAGTCTTGAAAAGGTAGATCATTAGCACCTTTTTCAATTTCACTTAATAAATAAGAGTCTGATTTTGCGTAAAGAAGTAGGTATTCATGTTGTTTAGCAATTTCTTTATAGGTCTGCCCGCGCTTATTTGCATTAATTATAATTTGTGAAATAAAATTCTCTTCACCAAAAATTTCATCCATCACCATTCGCAAGCTGCTCAATTCATGATCGTCAATCGAAATAAAAATAACACCATCGTCTTTTAACAACGATTTTGCAAGTTGCAAACGTGGGTACATCATGCTCAACCAACGGCTGTGAATGCGTCCAGCATGGTCGCCGCTGGTGGTTAACTTGCTGCCGTCGTCGCTTATTTGCCCAGAAAACAATTGGTACTGCCGCAAGCCGTCCCGAAAATTATCGGGGTACACAAAATCGTTGCCGGTGTTGTACGGCGGGTCAATGTAAATCATTTTTATTTTGTTGTGGTACGAACGTTGCAACAGTTTTAAAACCTCTAAATTGTCGCCTTCGATAATGGCGTTGCTGGTACTGTCAAAATTCACGCTCTGGTCGCGTTTGGGTCTTAACGCGCCTGTGCTCGAGATTTGCACGGCACGTACCGCTTCGGCTTTGCCCGCCCAACTTAAACCAAAACGCTCGCGGTTGCCCTCGAGTTCGTCACCGAGCAGGGTTTTCAGGCGTTCCAAATCTATTTTTCCGTCGCTAAAAATTTCGGGCAGGTGCTCGCGTAAAACCTCGAGCCGCGCCAGGACTGGGTTTGGTGTCTCGAGAGGAAGTTTTTCGGGTTGTAAGTGGTTCATGACTTGCAGTTTATCAGGGCTAACCTTCTAAAAAGCACAAACGGCTTTGGCATGGTTGACGCTCGAGGTTTTATTTCAAATCCAAATCCCGTCAATAACAAAAATTGACATCCTTGTTGTTCTTTTCTAGAATGACCTCATGAACGTTTCCCTCACCTCAGAACTCGAGCGTTTCGTTGAAGATCGTGTGAAAAGCGGGGCTTTTGCTTCCTCCAGCGAGGTCGTCAGGGCTGGTTTGCGACTGCTGGCGGAACGTGAAACCGCCTTTGGCAAAGTTAAAACTTTGCTGCTCGAGGCTGATAAGGACATGGAAGCAAAGAATTTTAGGCGCTTCGAGAACACCGATCAGATTTTTGATGAGGTCAAACGCCGTGTCCTTCATGGTCATTAGGACATTGAAGCCATTTTTGATGACGAATAACAGTGTCCTTTCAATTTAAAACTTGAAAATCAAACACCGTCTCGCAATCATCCGCAAACACACAACGCGCCTCGAGTTGCTCACCCGCCAGAACCCGCGCCAACCAGTACCGTTCGTCGTCCCACATCCACTCGAGTGGCAGGGCATTTAATTCAAACCAGGCGGGGTTCATTTCCGCAGTCTCGAGCGGTTCACCAGTCCAGTTTTTGGTGATAAAAACATGCACCAATTGATCCCAGTTTGGTTTGACGGGAAACAAAAACTCGAGCGTACCCGTGAACACCAAATTCGTTTCGAGCACGTGCAAACCGACTTCCTCGAGCAATTCTCGTCTTGCGGCTTGGGTTGGGGTTTCGCCAACTTCAATACCACCACCAAAACCCGTGGTTTTTTCAGCGCCGAAACCATGTTTTTTGAAGCCAAGCAAGACTCGAGCCTCCTGAATTGGGAAGCACAAGGTCACTTCACGCATGGCTTGATTAAAGCACATTGGGGAATTTGAAAATCTCGAGCCTTCAGCTCGAGCGAAATTGGGTTAATCTGGCAAGCGCAACAGTTTGTGAATTTTAAACCTCGAGAACCACAGGAGTTTTATGAAATCAAGTATTGGTGTCGCCATTCTGGGCGCTGGACGCATGGGGCAAGAACACGCCCGAAACTTGCTGGGCATTCCGAACGCTCGGGTCGTTGCCATTGCCGACCCGATAGAAGCCGCTCGAGATGCGGCACAGGTCTTGACCCGAGCCGAGAAAACCTATGCCGAACCCAGCGATGCCGTGAACGACCCGAACGTTGACGCGATTATTATTGTCACGCCAACCAACACGCATGCCGATTTGATTGAACTGGCAGCCAACGCGGGCAAAGCGATTTTTTGCGAGAAACCCGTGGCGCTCGATTTGACACGCACCGTCAAGGCGCTCGAGGTGGTGAACAAGGCGGGCGTGCCGTTTCAGATTGGTTTCAACCGTCGGTTTGATCCGCCGTACATGCTGGCAAAACAAAAACTCGAGGCTGGGGAGTTGGGCGAGGTTGAACAATTTATTTCGGTCATGCGTGACCCCGCGCCGCCGCCGCTCGAGTACCTGAAAATTTCGGGCGGCATGTTTTTGGATCAATCCATTCACGAACTCGATTGCGCTCGGTTTTTGGTCGGCGAGGTTGAAGAAATTTCGGCGTGGGGACATGTTTTTGTTGACCCTGCGATTGGCGAGATTGGCGATGTGGACACGGGCATGATCAACTTGCGTTTCAAAAACGGGGCGCTGGGTGTGATTCAAAACTCTCGGCGCAGCGCTTACGGTTACGACGTGCGTACCGAAGTTTTTGGTGCAAAAGGCAAACTCGTCATGGATGCCACGCCCAAAACGCCGCTGACCCAGTACGGCTCTAACGGCACGGGTGCGGGCAAGCTCGAGCGAGATCATTTTCACTTTTTCATGGATCGTTTCCGTGAGGCGTACAAACTCGAGCTTGAAGCGTTCTTTAAGTGCTTGGCTTTGGGGGCGCAAACCACGCCAGGCGCAACGGATGCGCTTGAGAGTCTGCGGTTGGGTGTGGCAGCAACCATCAGCTTGCGCGAAAAACGCACGGTAAAAATCGCTGAAGTCCTCAAGTAGGGGCGCTGCTTCTTGACCCTACTACAGCACCTAACGGGCATGGGTCGCTTCTTGACCCTACTACAGCACCTAACGGGCTTGGGTCGCTTCTTGACCATAAAATGCACCTTCTTGATCCCAAAACGCACCTACGGGCGGGATCGCTAACGGGCATGGTCGCCTCTTGACCATAAAATGCACCTAACGGGCATGGTCGCTTGCTGCGCCCTGCCTTGCTGCGCCCTGTGCTTTGCCGATTTTGCGTTTGTGGCGGTTTGATTCAAGTTGTTCAGACTCGAGTTCTTGTTCCAGACTGAGCGTGTCAATCCAATCGCTTAAGGTTTTAATGCCTTGCTCAACGGCTTGAATTGGTGATTTACAGTTCGTGTCTTCTAGAAATCGTTTGGTGGCTCGAGTGAGGTACGCGCTTTTTTTCATGAAGTCTCCTTTTTCGGCAATGGCTTTTGAGCCGTTCTCGGGATTGTCGCTCGAGATCGGGTGTTGTGTTTCAATACGTGGGTTTGACAAAAAGTTCCAAGACTTTGGGTTCATGCGGTTGCATGGCAACCTTAAACTTGATGGTCTTGGATTTGGTTAGGTTGTCCAGTTGATTAAGTTGAAAACATGAACTCGAGTGGCTTGGTTTCTGGCGTGGTTGAGCACGGCGTCTTCCTTTCAGGCGGTGGTGCAAGTTCTGACTCGAGGCTTAAATTTAACTTTAATTATGTTACCAACAAAATAAACCGAAGTCAATTATGACCAACCAACGTTTCCTCGAGCGAATGCTCAAAAACCGCAATCAAAGTTTTGTCCAAGGTTTTCCCAGCCTGACCTGTACTCGAGCATGGCGTCCTCGTGCGTCCAGGCGGCTTTGTACGGGCGCTCAGAGGGCAGGACATCATAAGCGCCAACACCACAAACCCAGGATACTTTCTTGCACGACAGAATCCACAAACACCCTCTTAAAATTTTGGTGCAAACCCTTTCACATTCTCGAGCATTCCCAAATGCGTAAAGTCCATAAACAACGGTGTGATCGAAATAAACCCAGCCTCGAGCGCCGAAAAGTCCGAATCGGCTTCGGTGTCGCCCGTGGGTTTACCCGCAATCCAGTAATACGCCCGTCCGTCGGGGTCAACCCGCTCGAGCAACGAATCTTCGTAATGGTGCGTGCCTTGACGCGTCACGCGCACGCCTTTGGGTTTGCGGGTCGGAAAATTAACGTTCAAAACCGTCTTGGCGGGCAAACCGTGTTTTAAAACCTCGAGTGCCAATTTGGGTGCGTAATTTGCGCCCTCCGAAAAATCCATCTCATCGGAAAATTGCAAACTAAAAGCAATGCTCGGAATGCCCAAATGCGTCCCCTCGAGCGCCGCCGCGAACGTGCCAGAATGGGTCAAATCATTGCCCAGGTTTGGACCGTGGTTGATGCCGCTGACCACCAGATCGGGACGCCCGAGTTTATGCACGCCCAAGACCACGCAATCGGCTGGCGTACCATCCACGCGGTACGCTGTTACGCCCTCTAAACCTGGCACGTTGGTCTTGCGAAAGCGCAGTGGGCGGCGCACGGTAATGCCGTGACCCACCGCCGATTGTTCGACATCGGGCGCGACCACCACAATCTCGGCAATGCCCTGCATGGCTCTGGCGAGCGCTCGGATTCCTGGCGCATAAATGCCATCGTCGTTTGAGATTAAAATTTTTGGCATCAGGTACGAATTGTACTCCGAAATTCAAGGTAGCCTAAAAACCATGAACGACTGGCAACAACTCGAGGATCAAGACAACCTCGAGTATCACCGCGCCATTCTGGAAGGTTATCTGGTGTTCTTGCGCACCGAGCCTGTTGAAAACTCTTATGCCGCCCGAAAGCAACAGAAAAAGAAGCACAAAGACGCTGGGGCTTGGTTTATTCACATTTTAATGCCACCCGAGGAGCGTGGGAAGCATTATCTGGCAGGACCAGGCTTTCAGTACGGCACAGATTTACAAACCGCCAAAACCATCGCACTCGAGTTGGTCAGACACGGGCGCGGGCTGCTGATGCGCGATGAGGGTCGTGAACCTCGAGCAGCCAGCACAAATCAACCCAACAAAAACCATAAGAAACGTAAATCATGACATGGTAATCTCGGCAGCATGATCAAAATTGATGACCAGATTTACCCAAGCGAAGTTCGCGGCAGTACGCCAGTGAAACTCGAGACGCAAGAAACCCCAGCAGGCTCGGGCGAATTTCCTGGTTTGAGCGAGGAAATTCCGAATGGACGTAAAATCATTGCTGGCGCAGTGATCGAAACGGGCGAGAGTACCAGAGATTTGGACACCCTTAAAGCCGAAGCCTCGTCGGGTTTGGGATATCACGTCAATGAGGGCGAAACTTACGATGGAAACCTGTCAGACCCCGCAGGTTCGGGCGCACCGCTCGAGCGACCTGAAGACAACAAAATTATTTTGCTCGAAGAAGACCACCCGCTACAAGCTGGGGAGATTGATGCCGCCCGAGAGATGCTGCTCGAGATGAAAGACCTTTACCCGAATGCCAGGGTATTACGATTTGTGCGTTACCCACTTGAAAAACGTGTGGTCTTGTTGTTCACCGATGGCAGTGACACGCTCAGTTTGCAACGGTTGTACGGAGCTTCATGACCCAGGCAGTCCGTTATTTACGTCCCAACGAACTCAACTACCCCGACACCCTGACGCGGCTCTACCCTGGCGGTTCCCAATTGCTTCACCTCGAGGTTGGTTTTGGTGACGGCAGGTTCTGGGCGGAACATCACAAACTCGAGAGTGACGCAAATTATTTGGGCGTCGAGGTTTCTGGTGTCAGCGTTCAAAAAGCCCTTGCCAGATACCGTTCCAAAGCCGTGCAAAATGCGATTGTGGTGCGAACGCAAGCCGAATTTATGGTGCGCAACGTCTTGACGGAGGGCAGCCTGGCACGGGTGTACGTCAACTTCCCCGACCCTTGGCCCAAAACCCGCCACGAGGACGCACGGTTTTTGCGCCCTCAAGTTTTTGAACTCTTATCCACAAGGCTTGTGGATAAAGCCGAAATCTGGTTGACCACCGACCATCCTGGCTATTTTGAATTCGCGCTCGAGAGTGCTGCCAGCACAAGTTTGTTCGATATTTCCAAGCCCGCCCCGCCCGCCGCCGCGCTGCAAACCAAGTACGCCATGAAATGGCAGGGCATGAAGCTCGAGATTTTTCATGCCAGGTTTTTAAAACGTGCCGTCAGTCAACAAGTTTTTTTATCTTTAGTGATCGGAGAAACCATGCCTCACAGTCAATTGCGCGGTGAAATTCCAGCACCGCCAGCCGAAAAAATCGTGTTTAAAGGTTCGGGTTATACGGTCATTGTGCTCGAGGGTTTTGCGCACCAGTCAAAACTGGCGCTGTTGACCCGAATAGAAGAAATTGATTTTACCCAAGAAATTTTGATCACTGTTGCCAAACACGACGATGGGCGCGTGGTTGCGGGACTCGAGAGTTTTGGTGCGCCCTTGATTACCCCAGGGGTCAAGGCGGCGGTGGGTGTGGTCACGGACTGGCTCGAGAAGCAAGGTTTGAGTGTGATTCAGCGCTCGTATTGATCGGATCTGAAACCTTCGAGGGCAGGCTCGAGTGAGGCATAAATTTGGACTTGTTTTTCTGTAAATAACAAAATTTAAGAATAGGATTTATGCTTCAATGTAATTTTTACCCTCAAGTTACACTGTATCTCTACTTCGCATTACACCACTTTTCAGCCTCACCCGCCCGCCACGAATCAAACCCGCTACCCACACATCACCAGCCGAGGTCGCCATGCGCAACGATCAACTGCCACTCTTTGAACTCCCAGAATTCCGAGCCACCCCACTTCATCCCCTCGAGCGACAAAACGTTTCAACCCGCCTGGACTTAACCGACGGCTTGAGAATTGCCGCCCAAGACATGATCAACCGCATTCCAGACTTGCAGCACATCAAACTCGAGCGGGTTCACTTTGCAGTGTTCTTCACCCGCAAAGCCAGCCGAACGCTGACCTATGCCCGTTGTTACCCGCTCAGCCGTGAAATCAAAACCAAAGGACGGCGCAGTTTCAAGCTCAGCAAAGTCCTCACCAACAGCAATCTCGAGGCACGATACCTGCTGGCATTCGCCTGGGAACGTTACTGGGAAATGACCCCCAGAGACCGACTCGAGACGCTGGTTCACGAGCTTTACCATATTGGACCAAAATTTGACGGCGAGGCTCGAGCCTTCGCCACGGGCGGCTGGCACGGTCAAGGTCGGGTTTGGTTTGACAAGATCATTCATAACTTGTGCGAAAAATACTGCCCGCACGGTCTGGAATTCAAACACGAGGTTTTGGGATTAAAACTCGACCCCGAACTCGAGGTTCAATTCGATAAATTGCGCCTTCCCCGATGGGAAGTGACAGTCAACAAATAACTTAAAAAGCCTGTTCAAAAAGCGTTCTCGAGTAGGGTGCGCCGTGCGCACCAAGAGCACATTTCTAACAGCGCACCCTACCCACCTCAAAACTTAGACCAGATTGGTAATAAAGTGATGCCAGCCGCTCGAGGCTTCAGGCAGCGCATCGCGTTCCTCTTCGGGCTGCATGATGCCGTCCGCATAGGCACGGACTGCCAATTGATATGAACCCGCCTTGGGTGTCCATGGGCTGCGCCACTGCTGCCACGCCAGGCTCGAGCGACGCGGCAACAACTCGGCTTCATGCCAGCTTGTGCCGCCGTCGGTGCTGACCTCGACTTTGGTGATGGTTTTTTTGCCCGCAAAGGCGATGCCACGAATTTCCGCAATTTTGCTTGCCTTCAAGTTGACCGCCAATTCGTCAGGGCTGTCAATACGGCTCATGGTCTGGGCGTAGGCACTGCTGCTCCAACCGCGCTGTACCCAGTAGCCCACCACTTCCTTATCTGAAAGCTCAATCTCGGTGATCCAACGTGGTTGTTTCATGCCCAAGCGCCCAGGAATCAAGACCCGCAACGGAAAACCGTGCTTTTGCGACAAGACTTCGTTGTTCATGCCGTGGACAAGAAGCACATCATCCTCGAGCGCCTGTGCCAAAGGCAGTGATTCGGTGTAACCATCGGCGGCTTTCCAGTTGATAAACCGTGCCGTCGGTTCAATCCCGACCTCTTGGAGCAAATCGCGCAACCTGAAACCATTCCAGATGGCATTGCCGATCAGACCGCCGCCAACCGCGTTGGAAATGCAAATCATCGTCGCCTCGAGATCGTTGCGCGGTTTGGCTTTTAATTCGTTAAGCGTGTACTGACGCGGGGTTTTCACCAAACCAGAAACTTTTAACTGCCATTTATCGGCGCTCAGTTTGGGATCAAACGCCTCGAGGTTTTTGGAAATGCTGTAAAAATCGGCTTGTGCCGTAATGCCCGAAGGTAATTTCTGCCCACTTTTTAAGGCTGTCGCAGGCGTGCCGCTCGAGCCGAAAGTGTAACGCAGCAGCGCCGTTGCACCGCCGCCCACCAGCATCCCCGAACCGATGGTCAACCAGCCAAGGGCGTTGCGCCTGTCCAGGCGAATAGAATCGCCCAACTGCGGCAACTCGAGCGCGTAACGCAAGGCAAAATAAACCAGGGCTGTGCCAAGGGCAACCGTGACAGGTACAAGCAAAACGCAAGCAAAGAAAACCAGAACACTTGCCAGCAATGGGCGCAACCAACCGAACAAGCTTAAGACCACCAGCCACAAACCAAAACTGCCCGCAAAGGCAAAAACCTTGCCCGCCACGCCGTAACCCAAAAATCGGTGCACCATCTGAAACATGGCGGGCGTACCCATGAACTGCGACAAGTGATTGAACAACTCTTGCGGCGGGTACGGTATCTCGAGCAGCAAGCGCAACAACAAACCCAAGGCGCTGACCAGCACCAGTGCAACAAAACCGCGCATCAAACCAGATAATTTCATATTTTGATATACGTCTTTGCTGGCTCGAATGGATGTTTGACTCGGTTGGAACAGGGTTTCTCGAGTTTGCAATAAAAAGAGCACCCTCCAAAATAATCTTGGAAGGTGCTGGCTCGAGTTAAATCTTTAAAACTTATTTGTAACCCATTGAGCCTTTAACGATCTTGTCCTCGTTTGGGCTGACTTTGAACATGGCGGCGTCTTTGCCGTCAAGCAGACCGAAAGCAAACAGGCTGTACGACTTGCCGCCTGCCAGGCTGATGCCTTTGAGGTTGTAAACCACTGGGGTCATCGCACCGGCTGGCACAATGTTCAGGTTCACACCCATTGGATTGACTTTGACGGTCACGCTCTTGCGGTACGCCAGGTTGCTGACCACTTTGGCGTTATTCAAATCCACGCCCAACGCATCAACATTGGGTGATTTGTACGACAGGTGATAGACCGTGACTTGGGCTTTGTTCTTGTTGCGGTTTGGGGTTGGGTCTTTGAAAACCTCTAAAGCACGGTCCGCAGCCATGTTGACGGCGGCGACAGTGGTGTAGGTGTTGGCTTTGACTTCAAAGCTTGGCACGCTGAACAAAACGGCTTTCTTGTCGTCGTGAACGGTGACGGTCACTTCGTACTTGCCTGCTGGAACGTCGCCGTATGGGGTGACGCCCGTGTACGGCGCACCGTCAACGGTTTTGACTTCCATGCCCTTGGCATCTTTCAGGAAAACGTCAACGGCTGGAGCGTCGCTGATGGCGTGAACCACGCGGACATAACCAGTACGCATCATCATTTGTGCCGAAGTCATCGAAAGGGCTGCCAAACCGAGTGCGCCAATAAATAATACTTTCTTCATAAAATCCTCCGAAACGTTTGAGTGTCTTGAACCTGCCACTCTGAATGTAGATACGAACCAAAATTGATTTTTGGATGTTGAGACGCGCATTCAATCTTTCCAGTTCACATGACATACACCATCAACACCGTGGCATAGACTCGAGGTCATGAAGCTCGAGTTGTTGCATTCTGATTTGCTGGCTTGGTTCGACGCCCACCAGCGCGATTTGCCTTGGCGCAAAACCAAAGACCCGTACCAAATTTTGCTGTCTGAGGTGTTGCTGCAACAAACCCAGGTGTCTCGAGGTGTGGTGTTTTTCGAGCGTTTTATCACGGCGTTTCCAACCGTTCAGGATTTGGCAGCAGCGCCGCTCGAGACGGTTTTAAAAGCCTGGGAGGGCGCGGGTTATTACGCCCGGGCGCGAAATCTTCACAAGGCGGCACAAGTCATTGCTTTAAGCGGAATGCCAACAACGCCCTCAGGTTTGCTCGAGTTGCCAGGGGTTGGGCGTTACACGGCGGGCGCAGTTGCCAGCATTGCCTTTGGTTTGCCCGTGCCAGTGGTGGACGGCAACGTGCGGCGCGTCCTGGCACGTTGGTTGTGCGAGGCGACACCCACCGACGATTGGCTCTGGGCGTACAGCGACCAGTTCCTCGAGAGAACCCGTCCTGGCGATTGGAATCAGGCGATCATGGAACTTGGGGCAACGGTCTGCACGCCCAAAAGTCCGTCCTGCAGCAGTTGTCCAGTCTCGAGTCGGTGCGGCGCGTTTTTGCAGGGACGCGTTGCCAGTATTCCAGCGCCCAAAATCCGTAGCGCCGTCAAAGAAATCAAAGCGGTTGCTTTGGTGATTGGCAACAACGGGCATTATCTGCTCGAGCAACGCCCGCAAAAAGGTTTGTTGGGTGGCTTGCACGGCTTTCCATTGCTCGAGATTGTTGCAGACCAGCAACAAACCCTTCGAGAATTGCTCGGGCGCTACAAGATCAAGACCTCAGCTCACTTTGTTGGAGTTGTGCAGCACACCATGACACACCGTCAATTTCAGATTCAGGTTTTTGAAATCCAGTCTAAACTCGAGCATCTCGAGCAACCTTCAAGTGTTGCGCTTTCAAAATTGGATCTGAAAATCTTGGCACTCCTCAAGCATCAGCCTTTATTTGCTTGAACCTCATTCAAGCGTCGCAAACCCAAAACAATCTTCTTGGGGTGTCAAACGCCGTCACATGTTCATGTGACGCCCAAATGACGCCGCCTTTATATATTGACCTCAATCAAACCGCCTCGAGCGAATCTCGAGAGACACGAGGACAACATGCTCTCAAGTGCCGACTACCAAGTGAATCACACACGCGCCATCTGGGGATCAATGATGAACCAATTTGTTGGCACGCTCGATCTGACAGGCGCAGAGATTGAATACGCTGGACACCGCATGAACGTCACCACGGGCAAGCTCGGACACTTTGATCCGAACACCCGCGAGGTGCGCGGCAGATTAAGCGTTAGCAGTGCGATCCGTCCGAACGTCTGGACATCCAACATTCGCATCCGTTGGCAAAACCACGAATTTGAGGTGATGATGATGTCCGTTCAGGACATGAACGATTCTGGCGAGTTGAAATTAAAGTTTATTGCCCGTTGGATTCCACCGGTGCTTGCTTAATCCCATGCTTGCCTAAAACTGCCCTTTTCCTCGCACTTGGTGTTGACCGAGTGCGCTCCCCCAGCAACGCCGAGACCTCCCGCTCGGCGTTGCCTTTTTTGTGTCCTCAGTGCGTTAAACTAAAACTTCAATTTTCTCTCTCGAGGTGAACCCATGTATTCAGCCAACGACAATCGTTACGACACCATGAAATACAATCACTCTGGACGCAGCGGTTTAAAACTGCCTGTAATTTCGCTCGGGTTGTGGCACAACTTTGGCGGCATCGACAAGCTCGAGAATCAGCGAGCGATTTTGCGCAAAGCCTTCGATCTTGGCGTCACACATTTTGACCTGGCAAACAATTACGGACCACCGCCTGGCAGCGCGGAAAGTAACTTTGGCGTGCTCCTCGAGTCCGACTTTAAACCCTACCGCGACGAACTCATCATCTCGAGCAAAGCCGGTTATCAGATGTGGGCAGGACCTTACGGCGAGTGGGGTTCGCGCAAGTATTTGGTTTCAAGCCTCGATCAGAGTTTAAAACGCCTGAAACTCGATTACGTCGACATTTTTTACCACCACCGCCCAGACCCAAACACGCCGCTCGAGGAAACCATGCAGGCGCTCGACTTTATCGTGCGCAGCGGACGGGCGTTGTACGTTGGCATTTCCAATTACAGTGCCGCCCAAACCCGAGAAGCCTCGAAAATCTTGAAATCGCTCGGCACGCCCTGTCTGATTCATCAACCTGTCTTTAACATGTTCAACCGCCTCGTCGAAGACGATGGTCTGCTCGAGGTACTGCGCGAGGAAGGCATCGGTTGTATTCCGTTCTCGCCCCTGGCGCAAGGAATGCTGACCGACAAGTACCTGGCGGGCATTCCAAGCGATTCTCGAGCAGCAGGTGCGGTTGGGTTTTTAAAACCCGAGCAAATCTCGAGTGACAAAATTGAAAAAGTACGGCGTTTGCAAGAACTGGCGCAGGCACGCGGGCAAACGCTGGCGCAAATGGCACTCGCCTGGGTGTTACGTCATCCTGAAGTGACCAGCGCCTTAATCGGTGCGAGCCGTCCCGAACAAGTCGAAGACGCGGTTGGTTTGCTAAAGAAACCAAATTTTGCCAGCGACGAACTGCAACTGATCGAAAGCATTCTGGCAAGTTAAATTCTGGCAAGCTAAAGCCATTTCTGACAGGCTGCATGTTGATGCTCACAAGTAAATTCAAGCGCTGATTCTTAGCGCTTTCCTCATTTATATCGCATTTTAGAAGCGATTCTTTAACTGGGCTTCATTTCTAAAGATTTTTGAATGCTTCCTCACAGGCAAACAGAATTCTGGCTGTAGCTTCATGACACGAACGCTCCAAGCAGGTTATTCAGGAGCAAAGGAGAAACACCATGAAATCAGCCATCAAATTCACAGCCGCAATGATGACCGTCGCCCTCTCGAGCATCATTTCAAACGCTTTCGCGCAAAGTACCCCAATCGTTCGCCCGCAAGCTGTGATCGTGAACCCAGTCGAAACCCAATTGCAAACCACCGTCAGCGTAGACCGTGGCAACAACAACCCAATTTACAACATTGGTGAACGCATCAAGATTTCGGTTTCGGTCAACCAAGACGCTTACGTCTACGTGTTCAGCATTCACAGCGACGGTGTGATTGATCTTATTCTTCCCAACCGTTTGTCCGGTGGCAACCAATTCTTACGTGCCAATGAAACCCGCACCTTCCCACCAGCCGGCGCAAATTACCAACTGACCGTTGACGGTCCTGCCGGACAAGACAAGATTCTGGCAGTCGCCTCAAAACG
>JAYTKL010000437.1:0-6203 GCA_043730305.1 Deinococcales bacterium
TGCTACTCCCTCTGGTCGCCAATGTTCGACGCTTCTTGATTCCAAAACGCACCTGACGGGCGGAATCGCTTCGCGTCAATCATTGTGCAAGGTGCTGTAACAAAAGTTTTCCGACATGTTTGGGGATAAGCATGTTTGTCCGAATTTGAATGACACTTGGCGCGTTGTGATTTGTCACAGCCAGCAAATGACCAAAATCAAGATCGTTGGTAAAAATAACAAAACCATGATCTCGAGCATATTGCATGATTTCAACATCCTCTGCTTCAGGATGACCAATGTCTGCCCACATCACAACTTCGATGCTGCGTTCAGTTAAAAAAGAAGCCCAGGTTGGACTGAGGTTGACATCAATCAGCAATTTCAAACGGCTCCAACCTCAACTTCGTATTCTTTTGAACGCCAAGCAGCATATGATAAAGCGGCTGTAATGTCTTCTCGTTCTAAAAGTGGATACAGTTCAAGAATTTCGTCTGCACTTAAACCACTCGCTATCAAACCAACAATCGTTCCAACTGTAATTCGCAACCCTCGAATACAGGGTTTTCCGCCCATTTTGTTTGGATTTAGGGTAATGCGCTCGAGTGTCATAAATTAATCATACTCGTAAAAACCGCGTTTGGATTTTCGTCCCAACAACCCAGCCTGCACCATTTTTCGCAACAAGGGCGACGGACGGTATTTGTCGTCACCCAAGCCCTCATGCAACACTTCCATGATCGCCAAACAGGTGTCAAGCCCAATAAAATCGACAAGCGTCAGCGGACCCATCGGGTGGTTCATGCCGAGCTTCATGATCTGGTCTATCGCCTCGGGTTCGGCAACGCCTTCCATCACGCATTGAATCGCTTCGTTCAGCATCGGCATCAAAATGCGGTTGCTGACAAAACCAGGAAAGTCATTGCACTGCACTGGCGTTTTGCCCATTTTTTTGGCTGTACTGACCGTAAACTCGAGCGTCGCGTCCGAGGTCGAATAGCCGCGAATCACCTCAACCAATGCCATCAGCGGCACGGGATTCATGAAGTGCATTCCAATAAATTGCGCGGAACGACCCGAAGCGGTGGCAAGTTCTGTAATTGGAATGCTCGAGGTGTTGCTGGCAAGAATCCCGCTCGGTTTCACAATCCGCCCAAGGTTCTGGAACAACTCGAGTTTTAAGTTTTTGTTCTCGAGAATCGCTTCGACCACCAAATCACAATCCGCAAAATCCTCGAGTGACGTGGTGTACTGAATTCTGTTCAGCACGGCGTTGCGGTCATCAAGCTCGAGTTTCCCCTTTTCGACAAATTTATCCAAACTTTTTTCGACAATGCTTTTCCCACGCTCGAGAAAACGCTCTTCGACATCGCGCAGCACAACCTCAAAGCCGCTTGAAGCTGCCACCTGCGCGATACCCGCACCCATCTGACCCGCACCAACCACACCAAATTTTGTCATGAAACCAGATTACGCCAAGGCGTTTAACATGCCAAGTACACTGTCCAACTCGAGGGCTGCGCCACCCACCAGCGCACCGTCCACGTTGCTGCGCTCGCACAAGGCTTTGATGTTGTCTGGTTTGACGCTGCCACCGTACAAAATACGAATGTGTGCTGATTTCGCGCCGTACTTGCCGTCCAAAAACACCCGAATCGCGTTGCCCATGTTTTCGGCATCGTCAGGCGTGGCGGTTTTGCCAGTGCCTATCGCCCAGATCGGTTCGTAAGCGATCACCAGCAAATCATCAGAGTTTACTTCAACACCGTCAAGCGCCACCTCGAGTTGACCCACCGTGAAGCTTTCAGCATTTCCAGCCTCACGCACCTCGAGCTTCTCACCCACGCACAAAATTGGGGTTAAACCCACGGCTTGCGTTGCCTTCACTTTCGCGTTTGCAATCGCGTCCGTTTCACCGTGGTACTCGCGGCGCTCACTGTGACCAATCACCGCGAATTTACAACCCAACTCGAGCAACCAAGCGGCGGCGGTTTCACCCGTGAACGCGCCCTTGCTCTGCGCACTGACATCCTGCGCCCCAAACGCCACGCTCGAGCCAGAGAGCACGCCCGAAACCGCATGAAGACTAATTGTGGGTGACATGATCGCCAAATCTGCGGGCAGGGGAGAGGGCAGTTTCTCGAGCAGCGATTTACTCCAATTTAGGGCTTCGGCAGGTCCTTTTTGCAATTTCCAATTTAATGCCAGCAATGGTTTCATAATGTCCTCCAAGAAAACGTTTTATTGTACCCGACGGAACAAAGGGCTGGCAAACTCGAGATTCAAATCAAACTGCGCTATAGTTTCACCATGCCTCGAGTTGCGATCAACACCGAACCGTTAACCTTCGAGCAGTACCTTAAACTCGAGGAACAACAAGAAATTCGTCATGAATTCGTGGATGGTTTTATGTTCGCAATGGCTGGCGGAACGAAAGCGCACAATTTGATTGCCAGTAATGTTCATGCCAAAGCCAGAATTGCGGCTCGAGCCAAACCAAATTGTGGCGCGTACATGGAAAACGTCAAACTTCGCACCAAAAACGGCGTTGGATACTATCCCGATGTTGTCGTCAGTTGCGATGACGATGTTGACGATTTGCTGATTCACACCCCCTGCCTGATCGTCGAAGTTCTGTCGAGCAGCACCGAAGATATTGACCGCAGTGAAAAGTGGTTGAACTACCAAAAATCCTCGAGCCTTCAAATGTACGTTTTAATCAACCAGAACAAGAAATTCCTCGAGACTTTCAAACGCAACCTTGACGGCACATGGCAGTACGCGATACTCGAGGAAACAGGAACGCTCGAGTTTGCTTGTTTGGATTTTGCCATGACGCTTGAAGAGATTTACGAAGACGTGAAGCTCGAGAAGGAATAAGACCTCTCGAAGAAATTATGAAATGGTTTTCATGATGGGTTCGGTAAACTTAATAATATTGTGCAAACCGCTCGAGATTCAAAATTGAGATCATCTAATGACTTAAACTTTACGGCGTTTCTTTTGTGCTGTATTTTTGCTGAGTTTGCCCTTCAGTGGCTTCTATGGCTTTTACCTACAAGTTGGCGCAACGAGATTTTTTCAGAATCACTGCTGCATATTGCATTTTTTTTGATTTTAGCAGTCGTAATTCTGGCGTCTTTAGCACGAGTTATTCAAGAATTTAAAGCAAGGAGTTTTTGGGTGCTACTTCCGTATGCAATATTTGCAGTGATAACAGCTTGTTTTGGACTGATGTTCCAAATTGCTTACCATCCAAAATTTCTACTTGCGCAACCCTTGTATGCTGAGGCTGTTCAATTTGTGAAAAATATACCCACAGGAAATGCTACGACATTACCGATTAAATTTTGGTATATCGGTGGCGGTATAGAAAATCAAGTTGAAATCTGGCACGACCAAAATCAAAAACTAATTTTTTTTAATGAGATCAGAATTGAACGAGATTCGTGTGGCTACTTGTACAACCCAAGCGATAAGATGCCTCAAAATATAAGCTACGAAATAAATCAAGTTGGTACATCTTATTTTGTTAGTTCTCAAAGAATCGTTAAAAACTGGTTCTATGGCTGCGCATCTTCCAGTATTCCATAATGGCTATGCACGAAGCCTTTAATCTGATTCCGCTCGAGCTTGTTAAAACCCCCCGCTAAAAATCATCAAACTTTGCGAACGGAGGGGCGTAGCAAGTACAGGCGTTCCGACCTAATCATTTCTTTCATTCACCACAGTAGAAATCCAGTATTTTAAGTTCTCTCCTGCGAAGTAGGACACTCCTGCACTGCGTGCAGGAGGTGGCTCGAGCGCAGCGCCCCAAGTCCGTCAGGTGCTGCTTTAAGGGGCAAGAAGCGAGAGACGGAGGGGTCGTGCAGCATTGGATTGACCACTGCGTGTTGCACGACCCCCCGCCGCAATGACCAGATACGCTCGAGTCACCATTTGTGCTGAGAATTCTTCTACCTGCGGCGACCCCCTACTTCGCAGGGGGTGACTTTTTAGCTTCCAGGAAGCTATTTCCGATTAAGTCGGTATCAATGTGCTTGCTGCGCCCTTTCTGGTAAGTTTCACCGATTATCTCCTGAACCTTTAATCTGATCCCGCTCGAGCCTCTCAAACAATTTCGTTAAATTACTTGAAGCCACATCCTCGAGACTCAATTCGATTTCCCAAAATCCAGTACCCAATAATTGTCATATTTCTTAACTCCGACAGCATCCGTATCGGTCACGAGTGCCGCACCAACTTGAGTGTATTGATTGTCCATCAGGTTGTTGCAGTGACCATTGTTGCTGGTTCTGAAGGCTTCGATCAAAGCGGGAGTGGTTAATTGACCCGCGCCGATATTTTCACCAATAACCGTCCAAACAAAACCTGCTGCCGAAACTCGAGTGCCAACATTTGCATCACCCGCACCATCGTGAGGATCGTCAACACTGATGTTAGTGTTGTGTTGCTCGAGGAAATTCGCGTGAGATAAGGCTGCGGTCTCGAGTTTGGAATTCCAAGTGTACGGCGCGAGTGTGCCTGGGGTATACGTGGTTTTGATGCCGTTTTGGGTGCATTCGGTGTTGGTGTTGCGAAAGGTATTGATGGCGGTCAGCAAATCGGTTTGACCCGAAGCCGTTAAGCTGTTTGTTTTGCCTGTGGTCAATTGAAAGGTATTGCAAGAGATCAGGAGTGACAAAAGTAAGAATCCAAAGACGGGTCTTTTCATAAGATTACTGTAACGTAAGGTAAGGGTTTTGAAGGCGAAAAACCGTCACGAAATCGTGTTTTAACCTGAGTTTGGAGAATCTGGAACTCGAGCCAGCAAAAACACGTATCGTATGAGGAATGAAATTCTTTTCCTCGAGTTTAAAATTTGGTTATATTGGCGCAATTGCTTGCGTGGTTGCGGCAATCTTGTTCGAGTTGCTGTTCCCAAGCGCAACCACGACCCCAGCCGTGAACCTGCCGCAAGATGTGGCACTTTTGATTGACACCAGCGGTTCGATGCGCGACCAGGGCAAAATTGATGAGGTCAAACGAGCCGCCAGCGATTACGTGGCAAAGCAACCAGGTTCAACTCGGGTGGCGGTGGTGCGTTTCTCGAGCGACGCCAGCATTGTCAGTCGGTTGGGGGCAAGCGTGGGCAATCATCTCAGCGCCATCAGTTCGTTTAATGCCGACGGTGCGACCAACATGGCGGATGGGTTACAGACCGCAGCTCAGGCGCTGGAGGCGGATGCGGGCAGCCAAAAAAACCGTACCATTTTGCTCTTTACCGACGGCGAACCAGGCTCGAACCTCGAGAGTAGCGACGTTGCCAAACCCAGAACTGTTTCGGCAGCCGAGGTCATTCGCAATCAAGGGATTCGGATTGTGGCGGTTGGTACGAGCGATGCCAATATTAATTTCTTGGCACAGGTGACAGGCGACCGAAATCTGGTGTTCGCCACCAGCGCCGGACAATTCTCGGATGCTTTTCAAAAAGCCGACAATGCCATTCGCGGGCTTTTTAAATCCAGTAATGGCAGCGTGCTCGAGGTGCTGGGTGGCGGCTTGGCTCGAGGGGCGTTGACGGCTTTCATTTTGGCTGCCGCATTGTTGATTGCCGAGAACGTGCTGGGCTTGCGTGGACGCTGGTGGCGCGATCTGGCTTGGATTCCTTTGGTGGCTGCCGCCCTTGGCGCTGGCGGTGCACTGATCGGACAACTGTTGTTCGGTTTGTTTGGCGGTGGCACGATCGCCAGGGCTTTGGGTTGGGCGCTGTTTGGCGCTGCCGCAGGTGCAATGCTTGGGCTGGCAGACCGCTCGAGAAGCAAAGCCACCCGTGGCGCGGTGGGCGGTGCAATTGGCGGCTTTCTGGGCGGTTTTGTCTTCGATATTCTGGCGCAAGGTTTGCAGGGTGGTTTGGGCGAGGTGGTTGCTGGGGTGCTTGGTTTGGGTGCTTTGGGGTTTGCCATTGGTTTGATGCTGCAACTCGCGCAGCAAGCCCTGAAAACCGCCTGGCTTTCGGGCATCACCACCGGTCCGTACGAGGGCAAACAGTACATTCTGGGCAAGCCTGTCGTGACTGTCGGACGTTCGGACGGCAACGACATTGGTTTGTACCGCGAGAAAACCCTGGCGTTAAAAGCGGGCGCGTTTGCCTTCAATCAAGGACGCTGGACGTACTCGGGCGCAGCCATTGAAGTCAACGGCTCGAGCACCGCCAGCGCCACCTTAACCGGCGGCGACACATT
>JAYTKL010000438.1:0-17067 GCA_043730305.1 Deinococcales bacterium
CTCGAGGCGGGCACAACCGTTTCGGCAATGGTCAAACACTTAAAGCACAAACACCTGACCGTCATGACCAACGGACTCGAGACGGTCAACGAAGCCACAGTCTTGCTGCCCGACCTGACAGTCATGTGTTGCGGCGGCATTCTGCGCGACGTTTCGCACACCTTCGTCGGTCCGCAAGCCGAACAGTTCTTTCACGAATTGCGCGGCAAAACCCTGTTCCTCGGCGCGAGTGGTCTGACCATTGCCGGTGGCATCACCGACCCAAACCCGCTCGAGATTCAGGTCAAACGCGCGATGGCTGCCAATGTGGATCACGTGGTGCTGTTGCTCGACTCGAGCAAATTTGGGCAACGCTCGTTTTCGTTGCTGCTGGCGCTGGGTCAAGTGCATACACTGATTACCGACGCCAACGCCCCGAGTGCCGACGTTGAGCGTCTGAGGGCGCTGGGTGTGGACGTTCGGATTGCACAGTAATTCAACGCTTAATCATAAAACCGCCGTCAACGTTCAGGGCAGTCCCTGTCACAAAAGAGGCGCGGCTCGAGGCGAGAAACACCGCCGCGTCCGCCACCTCGCTGGGGGCTGCCATGCGTCCGAGCACGTGCGCCTCTCGAGCCTGAGCGGTGAGCACGCTGGGGTCTGGGGCTTGGCGCATGGCTTGATGGGTGAAACCCGCGTCAACCCAACCAGGGCAGATGGCGTTGACCCGAATGCCAAACGGTCCGAGTTCCTGGGCGATGCCGTAGGTCAAACTGAGCACCGCGCCCTTGCTGGCAGTGTAGGCAAAACTGCCGATTGATCCAACAAATGCCGAAACCGATGACAGGTTGATGATCGAACCGCCGCCCGCCGTTTTGATGGCTGGGACGGCGTACTTGCACGCCAAGAAAACGCCTTTGACATTGACGTTCATCAGGTCGTCCCAGTCTGTCTCGAGCATCGCATCGACCCGACCTTGACGCAAGATGCCGACGGCATTGACCAAACACGTCAAGCGTCCAAAATGGGCAAGACTCAAGTTCACGGCGCTCGAGACTTGTGCGGCTTGGGTGATGTCGGCTGGAATTGCCAGCACTTGCCCACCAGAAGCCCGTAAATCCGCCTCGAGCGCGTTCAGGCTATTTGTTGCCAGGTCGAGCAATGCCACCGCCGCGCCAGCCTCCACAAACGCCCTGGCAATCGCCGAACCAATCCCACCCGCCGCGCCGGTAATCAACGCCACTTGACCCTCGAGTTCCATAGCTTTCCTTTCAGCCCTTGACCGCCCCAGCCGTCAAGCCCGCCACAATCCGTTGCTGGAAGACCAAAACCAACACCAGCAACGGCACGGTCACGACCACCGAAGCTGCCATAATTAAATTCCAGGGGAGTTCAAAACTACTTGTGCCACTAAACAATGCAATGGCAACTGGAACAGTTCTCGAGTTTTCATTGACCGTAAACGTTAATGCGAAAAGAAATTCGTTCCAAGCTTGAATAAATGCCAGCAATCCAGCCGTCACCAAACCTGGCGCGATCATGGGCAGTAACACTTTGTAGAGTGCCTGAAACGGCGTTGCACCATCAATAAAAGCGGCTTCCTCGAGTTCGCTGGGAATTTCGCGCACGAAACTGGTTAACACCCAAATCGTAAAGGGCAATGTGAACAGCATGTATGTGAAGATCAAGCCTGGAATTGTGTCGTACAAACCCAAACCACGAATTAAAACAAACAATCCACCCAGCACGCTGATTGACGGGAACATGGTCACGGCAAGCATGGCGTAATAAATTGGTTGCCGTCCACGAAAATCAAAGCGACCTATCGCATACGCGGCAAACACGCCAAACAACAGCGACAAAAGAGTCGTTCCGCCAGCCACCAGGAACGAATTCAGCAAAAACCGCCCAAAAGGTTGGGTCGTAAAAATACTTGCGTAATTGCTCCATTGCGGCGTTTGCGGCACATAACTGATCGGCGTGGCGAACAATTGATTGGAGGTTTTTAAAGAACTGACAACAGCCCAGTAAAATGGGAACAATAAATAAAACAACAACACGCCCAGACCAAACCAGAACACGGCTCGAGCTGCAAGATGACGCAAGTTGAGTTTCTCGAGGTGCATTATTTCACCTCGACTTTTAGCGTGACCAAATACACGGTGATGTACAGCGCCAGAATCAAAAACATGCCCGTCGAAACCGCCGAACCGTAACCCAGAGCGCCAAAACTAATCAATTGCTGCCGCGCATAAATAGACATGCTGATGGTCTCGATTTGCGTGCCAGCCACAATGTAAATCATGTCAAAGACCCGCAAGGCGTCGAGGGTGCGAAAAATAAGCGCGACCAGCAAACTCGGTCTTAAGAGCGGCAGGGTGATGCGCCAGAATTGCTGGATTGAACTTGCGCCGTCCACTCGAGCCGCCTCGTAGAGTTCTTTGGGAATGCTCTGCAAACCAGCCAACAAAATCAGTGCCATAAACGGCGTGGTCTTCCAAACGTCAATCATGATTAAAGCCGGCAAGACCAGTTTGGGTTCTGCCAGCCACGCCATTGGCGCACCAATGATTCGCAACTTCATGAACAAATCGTTAATCACGCCGTAGACATCGTTAAACATCCAACGCCACATCTGGCTCGAGACGACCCCAGGAATCGCCCAGGGTACCAGCATGGCGGTGCGCACCAAACCTCGCCCACGAAATTCGCTGTGAACCAAAAGAGCAATCACCAGCCCCAAAACGGTTTCTAAAGCAACCGAACTTGCCGTAAAGACCACGGTGTTCCAGACAGATCGCCACCAACGCGGATCGCTTGCCAAGGCAACATAATTGTCAAAACCAACCCAAACGGGTTGCAACGGGAATTTTAAAATACTGACATCAAAAAAACTCAGTTGCATGCTGCGAAACAATGGGTATGCCGCCACAAGCAGCAGAATCAGCAAGCTTGGCGACAACAACAACCAAGCGGTTCTTGCCCGCCAAGCCGCCAAAGAATAACGCCGAGTTGGATGTGATGAGCGGTTCAATCCTTGCACAAGTCAATCCCTTCAACAAGTCTCGAGTTTTGAGAAACAACAAGTCTCGAGTTTTGAGAAACAACAAGTCCCGCCCATCCTGTTGGACAAGCGGGACTGTAAAAATCAAAACTTGATTACCACTTCGAGCCTTTGATGCGTTTGAGTTCATCATCGAGGGATTGCAATGCCGCCGCACCCTTGGCTTGACCCGTCAAGACCGAATTGGCAGCATTCCAGAAGGCTTCTGAAACTCGAGGGTACTTGGTTGCGGTGACGGTGGTTGGGCGCACGACCGCGTTGGCAAAGACTTTGAACAGTCTGCCCAAGAATGGGCTGGCTTTTAAGACATCGGCATCTTTGTACACGACTGGGCGCGAAGGGTTGTAACCACCGACGATGGCACGTTCTTTTTGCACCTCGGCGCTGGTCAGGTACATCACCAGATCGGCGGCAACTTTGGCATTCTTCGAGAAGCGGTTGACCGCCAAGCTGTGACCGCCAAAGGTCGCCGCGTTCTTGCCGCTTGCCCCAGGACCTTTGGGCAGCACGGCAACATCAAATTTGCCTTTGATCGGGCTGGTGTCGCCATTGCCGAGCGGGAAGGCGTAGGGCCAGTTGCGCATGAACGCCGCGTTGCCCGCCTGCCAGACGCCTCGAGAATCTTCTTCTTTGTAGGTGGTCACGCCCTTTGGTGAGATCGTGCCGACCCATTTTGCCGCCATGTCCAGCGCCGCAGCCGCATTTTTATTGTTGACCGTGACGTTGCCCTTGTTGTCCACAATCGTGCCGCCGCCGAACGAATAAATCCACTCGAGGGCATCACAAGTCAGACCTTCGTAGGCTGCGCCCTGCCAGACGTAACCCCAGAAGTTCGGGTTGTCTTTGCGCTCACCCTGCTGAATTTTGGTTGCCATGCTGGTCAGTTGCGTCCAACTGGTCGGTGGGTTTTTATAACCGTATTTCTCGAGCAGGTCTTTGCGGTAATACAACAAGCCCGCATCGCCGTACCAGGGCAGGTCAACCAACTTGCCCTCAACGGTGTCGGCTTCGATCATGCTGGGGAAAAATTCTTTGATGGTGGATTCGGGAACGTATTCTTTGAGGTCAACAAAATAATCTGCCAGTAACCCAGGCCAGATGTTCTCGATCTGGTAAACGTCCACGTCCGATGATTGCGCCGAGAGTTGCTGTTGAAACAATGCCAAGCGTTCGTTTGAAGAGGCGACATTGGGTACAACATCGACTTTGTTGCCCGTTTTTGCCGCCCATCTGTCGGCGGCTGACTTGCACAGGGCTTGCTGACTGCCAACAGTCCCGCAGGCGATGCGAAGACTGACACCACCCTGAGCAACACCCAAATTTGTTAAGACCACTCCGACGGCTGCGCTGCCCAACAACGATACGACCAGAACTCCCCTTGAGTACCATTTCATAATTTGCCTCCTCCAATTGTCTTGACCTTGTTCATATTGTAACAATTTATAACGATTGTCAACACATCACAACAAACACAAACACCCATCAAAATCCAGCGAGACTCGAGAAACCAAGCAATTTCTGGGTTTTGACGGTCTTAACCCTTGACCGCACCCGATATCTACATCATTCTGTTCAGACCAAAAAAAGTTAGAATTGTAGCAATATGGCAGTCCAACCCAAACTTACCCTTGCACGACTGGAACGAAAATTACTGGAAGCTTGCGACATCCTACGCAGCAACATGGACGCAAGTGATTACAAAGAGTACATCTTTGGAATGCTGTTTCTGAAGCACTTGAACGATGAGTTTCTCGAGCAGCGAGCGGCTTTGAAAAAACAGTACGAAGCCAGTGATTTACCTGAAAATTTGGTATTAAGGCAACTTGATAACCCAGATAAGTATGGTTTTTTCATTCCCAAAGAGGCTCTTTGGGAGAACCTTCGTCACGTCAAAGAATCGGTTGGGTCTGCACTGAACACTGCCCTCGCCCAGATTGAAGATGCGAACCGCAGTACGCTCGAGGATGTCCTTAAAGGCGAACGCATTAACTTTAACAGCAAAATTGGTCAGCGTACTTTGGATGACGCAACGCTTGCAGAGTTTGTGCAACATTTTGACAAAATTCCTTTGCACACAGGTGTTTTTGAGTTCCCAGATTTGCTGGGGGCAGCTTACGAGTACCTGATTAAATTCTTTGCCGATAGCGCAGGCAAAAAAGCGGGCGAATTTTATACTCCTGCCAGCGTGGTGCGGTTGTTGGTGCAAATCACCGATCCGCAAGAAGGTCACACCATATACGACCCAACGGCTGGGTCGGGTGGGATGCTCATTCAAGCCAAGGAATACATCAAAGAACAAGGTAAAGACTCAAACAACATTGATTTGCAAGGGCAAGAATTGAACCCAAGAACATGGTCTATTTGCAAAATGAACATGCTGTTACACGGCATCCGAAGTGCAAAAATCTTGCAAGGCGACACCCTCAAAGAACCACGTCATATTGGCTTGAATGGTGAATTAGAACGCTTTGACCGTGTGCTTGCCAACCCACCATTCTCGCAGAATTACTCTCGAGAAGGCATGAAATTTAAAGAACGTTTTAAGATTTCGATGCCAGAAAAAGGCAAAAAAGCCGATTTCATGTTTGTGCAACACATGCTTGCGGTTCTTAAAGACGATGGCAAAATGGCTGTTGTCATGCCGCATGGTGTGCTGTTTCGGGCGGGTGAAGAAAAAGCTGCCCGTAAGCAATTTATTACCGACAAGAGTCTCGAGGCAATCATTGGTTTACCCTCGAATTTGTTTTATGGAACTGGCATTCCAGCCTGTGTTCTGGTGTTTAACAAAGCCACTCGAGCCAATCGCAACAGCGTGTTGTTCATCAATGCTGACCGCGAGTACGCCGAAGGCAAAGCCCAGAATCACTTGCGCCCAGAGGACGTGGATTGGATTAATCACGTGTACCAGAATCAACTCGAGATTCCAAAATACTCGAGGCTTGTTCCGCACACGGAAATCATGGCGGAAGAATTTAGTTTTAACATTCGGCGTTTCGTGGACAACGCACCACCTGCCGAACCGCAAGATGTACGGGCACACATTCACGGTGGCATTCCCAAATCAGAAATAGGGCAACTCGAGCCGTACTTTCAGCAGTTTAGCAATGTTCAAAACCAACTTTTTGTTCCTCGAGACGGCAGCGCGTACAGCGATTTCGTGGCTGTTGTGGAAAGCAAAGCCAGCTTAAAACCCTTGATTGAACAATCTGAAGGGGTGCAGAAAGCCGAAGCCAAGTTTCATACGGTCAGCCAAACATGGTGGAAAGAAAACTTGGTAACGTTGCAAAGCTTACCCAAAAGTCAGAACATTTATGACACTTGGCGCGAGTTAACCGATGGTTTTGTCCAAACCCTCGAGCCACTTGGTTTTCTGAGCCTTTCAAAAATCAGGGGCGCTTGGGCAACGTACTTTAACAACCTGAAAAACGACCTAAAAAGTGTGCAAGCCAGTGGTTGGAATGCCGAACTGATCCCCGATGAAGAAATTCTCGAGAATGAATTCCCAAAAATTCTGGCAAAACTCGAGGCGGACATGGCGCGGTTAAACGAAATCAATGCGCTTTTTGAGGCGGCTGCCAACGAAGATATCGAAGATGATGAAAACCCAGTGCTGCCACCCAGCCAAGTCAAAACCAAGCGCGATCAACGCAAAGAATACAAAGGCGAATTAAACCAAGTCAAAAAAGAGCAACGCCAACTCGAGAAAACCCTGAAAGCCATTCAGAAAAAAGGGACGTTGCCGAAGACCGAAACCGAAAATGCAACTGATACCGAAATGCAAATCACGAATCGTTTGACTGAACTGAGTGACAAAGAAATCCTGACGAATGACCTGATTGCAGACATAGATGCAAAACTCGAGGAGCACAAAGCCCTTGAAGACGAACGAAAATCCATCAAAACCCAAATTCGGGAAGTGTTACAAAACAACGATGCACTAGTCGAAAAAGCCCGTGAAAGCATCAGCGAAACCGATGCCGAACGCCTGATCTTGGCGCGTTGGCAACGCGAGATGATAAAGGTGCTTGAAATGTACTTGCGCGAGTATTTACGTGGTTTCGTGCAAGCAACAGAAAACTTGCACAACAAATACGCCCGTAATGCCACCAAAATACTGGAAGCCAGAGCCGAGCAAACCCAGATTCTCGAGGATTTCTTAAAAGAGCTAAAGTATGTCTGAGACGTGGGAAAGTTATAAACTTGGTGCTGTTGCCGATGTCCTTATGGGTCAATCGCCAGATTCGAGTTTTTATAACAATGAAGAATTAGGCTATCCATTTTTACAAGGCAGTGCCGAATTTGGTTTTAAGTTTCCAACTGCAATTCAGTTTTGTTCCGAGCCAACTCGAGTCGCTAAATCAGGTTCAATTCTGATAAGTGTTCGCGCCCCTGTGGGTGATGTCAACCGTGCTGACCGCAGCTATTGTATTGGTCGAGGGTTAGCTGAAATTCGTGAAAAATCCGTCAATATTGATTTTCTATATCACGCGATTCAACAAAGAAAAGCGAAACTCAAGCAATTGAGCCAAGGTTCTACGTTTGAAGCAATAAATTCTAAAGACCTGAAAAGCTTAATTATAGAAATTCCAGAGTCTAAATCTGTCCAAAAAAGAATCGCAGCAATTCTCGAGACTACAGACAACATTCTCGAGGAAACCCAAGCGCTCATTCAGAAGTATCAAAGCATGAAGCAAGGGCTGATGCACGATTTGTTCTCTCGAGGTGTGCTGGAAAATGGGGAATTGCGCCCAATTTATGCGGAAGCACCAGAGTTGTACGAAGAACGCAAAGAATTAGGTTTTATCCCTCGAGAGTGGGAAGTCATCAAGCTCAAAGAATTACTTGAAAGGTTCAATGGTAGTGTTCAAACTGGACCTTTTGGAAGTCAATTGCACGCTCATGAGTATGTAGAATCTGGAGTTCCCGTCATTATGCCGCAAGACATAAATGCTGGGAAAATCAGTCAACAGAAAATTGCACAAATATCTCCCGAACGTGCAAACGATCTAAAACGCCATAAGGTTGTTTTAGGCGATGTAATTTTCTCCCGAAGAGGAGATTTGTCTCGTTGTGCTGCGATTGAGGAAAAAGAAGTCGGTTGGTTGTGTGGTACAGGGTGTCTTCTTGTACGATTTCATGCAAATTTCTTGCTTGCTCAATGGCTTTCTTATTTGTATCAATTCGATTATTGTCAGAGGCAAGTTATAGCAAATGCAATTGGTTCGACAATGCAAAATCTCAATACACAAATTCTAAACAACCTTGTTCTGATCGTACCAAGTTCATGTGAACAACAAAGAATTATTGACCGCATCTCGAGCTTTGAGCAACAAATTCAACTCGAGCAAGATTATCTCGAGAAAATGCGATTGTTAAAACAAGGGTTGATGCAGGATTTACTGACGGGACGGGTGTTCTGATTTCGTTTTTCGCTTGGGCGCGTTGAGGGTTTGAGTGCAACGTGCTATTCTGCTCCAAACAAAACGAGGTTTGTGTGAGCGAATTCAGATACGTCGAACAACCATTTCTACAACAATTAGAACAACTGGGTTGGCGTATCATTCGGCACAACGTAGGAAGTGTCCCAGGCAACCCAAAAATCAGTTTACGCAGCAGTTTCCGCGAAGTCAGCTTAAAACAAACCTTCTTCGATTCGGTTCGCAACCTCAACCCCTGGCTCACCGACGCGCAACTCGAGATACTGCACGCTGAAGTGACCATCAACCTCGAGAAATACGGTTTGCTCGAAGCGAACCAGCGCTTGCTGGCGTTGCTGATTTCCTGCAAGGGTGTGATCGAACAAAACGAACTGACGGGCGAAAAGTACCCCGAAGTCAAACTGGTCAATTTTAGAGATGCCATTCAGAATTCGTTCGTGGCAATATCACAATTTCGGGTGGACACGCCGCATTGCGTGAAAAAGTTCATCATTCCGGACATTGTGTTGTTTGTAAACGGCTTGCCTTGGGTGGTGATCGAATGCAAGGACGCCGTGCCGCAACATGGTGACAGTGATCCCATCGAAGAGGCTTTCGAGCAACTCATGCGTTACAGTCGGCAACGCCAAAATTCGGATTCGGAGGCTTGGGGGGTGCTGGAAGGCGAACCAAGTTTGTTTTTTGCCAATCAATTCTTGATTCGTAGCTGCGGTGATCGCGCCGATGTTGGCAGTATTACCAGCACCGACGATTCGATGTTCTTCGCTTGGAAAGACATTTACCCGCTCGAGTATAAAGACTTCACCGCCCCGCTCGGGCAGGTGCGTGAACAAGAAACCATGATTCAAGGCTTGTTACCGCCTTCAGCTTTGCTTGATATTGTACGGCACTGTATTGTCTACCAAAGCAACAGTGGGGTCATCGAAAAAGTTATTCCACGTTATCAGCAGTACCGTGCGGTCTTAAAAATCCTCGAGCGTTTACGCGAACCGAACACCGATTTGCTTTCGCGTTCGGGCGTGGTTTGGCACACCCAAGGAAGCGGTAAGAGCTTAACGATGGTGTTTGCCGTGCGAAAAATTCGGACTTCCCCAGACCTTCGGGATTGCAAAGTTGTCATGGTCAATGACCGCTTGCAACTCGAGGATCAACTCGAAGACACGTTGTTCTTAACGGGCGAAAAAGTTAAAGTGATCGAACACAAACGCGATTTGGAAGAAGAACTCAGCACCGACACCAGCAATTTGGTGATGGTGATGGTGCAAAAATTCCAACAACAACAAAAACTCGAGAACAAAGTCTTGGAACGCGCCTTGGCTGTGCCAACTTTTGAAAGCATTGGACTGCTTAACCCGTCCAACCGCATCATTGTGATGATTGACGAGGCGCACCGCACACAAAGCTCAGACTTGGGCGATAACTTATTCGAGGCATTACCAAACGCCCCGCGTATTGTTTTTACGGGAACACCGCTGATTACCGAACGCCACGGTGAGAAACGCACCAATGCCCGCTTTGGCAAGACCATAGACACCTACCGCATGATTGATAGTGTGACCGATGGCACAACCCTCAAAATCATGTACGAGGGACGCACCGCCAACACCGCCATTGATTCCAAAGATCGTTTTGAACGTCGCTTCGAGGATTTGTTTAAACTTCGTTCCGATGATGAAGTGACTGCTATCAAACGGCGTTACGGCACATTTGGCGATATTCTCGAAGCCGAAGCTCGCATTAAACTCATTGCCGAGGATTTACTCGAGCATTACTTAACGGGCGCATTCAAAGATGGTTTCAAAGCTCAAGTGGTTGCCAATTCTAAACTGGCTGCAACCCGTTACAAAACCGCGATAGATGCAGCACTAAAAGCACGAATTGAAAAAGAAAAAGCCGCAGGTGCAAGCCCTGAACGCCTAGAGCAACTTGGGTTTTTACAAACGGCTGTGGTGGTGTCGGTTGATGGTACAAATGAGTTATCAGTCATTACAGCCGCACGAAACCACGCTAAAGCAGTCCAAGCCGAAACCAATTTCATAAAGCCGTTCAATTACACCAAAAACGAAGACGGAACATACGCTGAACCAAACACGGGAATTGCGTTTTTAATTGTCTGCAACATGCTCCTGACAGGCTTTAATGCACCGATTGAACAAGTCATGTACCTCGATCAGCCCATGCGCGAACATACACTGTTACAAGCCATCACTCGAGTCAACCGTGTTTACAAAGGCAAATTGCGCGGTTATGTCGTGGATTACATCGGTCTGACCAATCACTTAAAAACTGCGCTCGAGTTATACGCTGGACAAGAAGAAACGTTTGAAGACATCGCCAGTGCCTTCGCTGATGTTCGTACCGAAATCCCAATTTTGGAAAGCCGTTATCAACGCTTATTGCAATTTTTCGAGAGCTTGGGCGTAAAAGACATCCAAGCCTTTGCCGAACAAACCCTAAGCTCGAACCAACGCGATTTAGAAGTTTTAGAAGCGGCAATTACCGCGCTGGCTTCGGTGCGTGAACGCGCTCAGTTTGACGTGTACTTACGCCAGTTCATGCAAAGCATGGATGTGGTCTTACCAAACCCAGCCGCCAACCCATTTAAAATTCCAATAAAACGCTTTGGATACTTACACAAACGGGTTGCAGACCGCTACCAAGACCACAGCATGAACCTGAAAAAAGCAGGGGAAAAAGTCAAGCAACTGATTAACCAAGAGCTAATTGCTCGTGGCATAGACCCAAAAATCCCACCACTCGAGTTGTTATCCCCAGATTTCGCGGCTGCACTCGAGCAATACAGCAATGCCCGACCCAAAGCCAGTCAAATGGAACATGCTTTAAGGCGACACATTCAAATCAACATGCCCGAAGACCCAGCTTTGTATCAGCGCTTAAGTGAAAAACTCGAGGAAATCCTTAAACGTTACCGCGACAATTGGGAAGCCTTGTTGCAAAACCTGACCAGAATGCGTGATGAAGCTCAAACAGGACGCGGCGCTTACTCAGTGCAAGGTTTAGAGAGCGTCCATTTGCCATTTTATGACCTGCTTGCAGTGTTGGCATTCCGAGGTGAAATTCCCGAAGAACACGAACCTAAAGTAAAAACCCTTACTCGAGGTTTAATTGAACTGTTCAAACAGCGTATCGGAACAGTGAACTTCTGGAACAGAGAGTCAGAAATCATTCGTTTGCGTGGCGATGTTTCCGATCAACTGCTGCTCAGTGGTATTCCAACCCTGATAGACATGATGGACAAACTCAAAGTAGATTTGGTCAACCTTGCTAAAAAGCGTCAAAAGGAAATTCTTTCATGAGTCTTTTCTATCAAGACATCCAATACCAATTGGATCGTTCAAATCGAAAAACTGCCAGTGTCACCATTGAACGTGACGGCACAGTGGTGGTACGAGTTCCAGAAAAGATCAATTCTGAAACCATCGAAAAACTTCTTGAGCAGAAACGAGAATGGATTTACAAACGCCTTACTGAATGGCAATCCCTGAACCGTCCTCAACGGCGCAAAAACTATGTCAACGGCGAAAGTTTTATGTACCTTGGGCGTGTCTACCGCCTCGAGATCATCACAGATTCATCTTCTGATTTAACCTTGCATGGGCAATACTTTTATTTACGTGCAGGTGTCAAAAATCCCGCTCAGGTATTTAAGGATTTCTACCGTATCCAAGGGCAGAAAATAATCCAAGCTCAAGTTGCGTACTTCGCGCCATTACTCGGATTGCCGATCAAAAAAGTTCGAGTTTTGGATTTACAGTATCGTTGGGCATCATGCAGCCAAACAACCCTAAATTTTCATTGGAAAGTGGCAATGACATCACTCAGTATTATTGATTACTTGGTAGTACACGAGCTTTGTCACTTTCTGCATTCAAGGCATGACACTGATTTCTGGAACACAGTACAAAAAATTCTGCCCAATTACCTCGAGCAGAAATCATGGTTAAAGCAACATGGCGCTGATTTGGTGTTGCCAGAATCATCTTAATCTTGCCAGAACTCAATCAGCAAACTTCCCTTCTCGCACCCCAGGGCAACCGCAAAGTTGTAATCCAATGAACCAAACAATGCGCTGATGTCCTCCCGTTGCAAGGCGCAGCAAGCAGCGCCCCTACCAGACATGATTTTTTCGTAGGGGCGCTGCTTCTTGACCCTTACGGCAGCACCTGACAGGCTCGGGTCGCTTGCTGCGCCTACCAGAATACGGAAATTTCAATAAAATGTACGAAATTCGGACTTTGCGGTTGCCCTATCTCGCACCCGTAAATACCCTATCGTCGAAACTCGAGTTTCCCCCGTCCTCTCGAGCACCGTCACAATGTAGCCCTTGAAAATCCCATCTTCAACCCGTAGGACGCGCTGTAACCCTCGAGCGCCAACAAACCGCAGTGAGCTTGTCCCCGTATTTGGGGTTTTTACGCCACTCGAAATTCCCGATTGTCACAAGGGTTGGAGTTTTGCATCAACCTTAAATTTCTGTTATCACAGGCTCGAGGAACGCTCGAATGCGTTTCATCACCTCAGCAAAATCCTCTGGCGCATCCAGTTTTGACCGTCGCAAATACCCTTGCCAAAGCTGCTGCCGGTTCGCTCGGTCCGTAAATCCTTGCTCGAGAAAATCCTGCGCCGCTTTAAAGCTCGTTTCCCGTTTAGCAAACGTGCGCTCGAGTGCGAGGCGTAAAGTACCCACTTGCAATGTTTCGGTGCTGGCAATACGGTACAGGTCGTAAAAATCCTTGAGTCTGGTGTTGCGATCACCCAAAATCACCATCGCTTGAAATTTCTCGGCAATCAGCGTCTCGAGCGTTATCGTGAACAACTCGAACGGTTCGCCTTGCAGCAAATTTGGGTACGGTTGAAGGGTTGGTGCGGGTGTGATTTCATCGCCAAAACCAACATCCAAAGTGATCGGCAATCTGGCACGAACAATCAGCGCTTCAGTTTTGACCCGCACCCCAGCGTACTTGGTTTCCTCAGCGATGCTCGAGCCAGTCAAGCTGTCCAAATCAAAGATCACACCATCGTCCAAATCCAAACTGAACACGTCTCGCATCATCTCGAGAATCGGGTCTATTTGGTTTGGTGTGGCTCGTCCTGCGAAATCCAGGTCTTGCGTTGGTCGCGCCGCATTGCGGTATCGGCTGTAAAGAAACATTCCGCCTTTCAACACAAACTTTTGACGGTGGTTGCTAATCGCAAGCCGTGCCAGAAATCGTTCCTGAGTGTACAAGAGCAGCATGGCTTGAAAATCGCGTCCCGTAAGTTTGGCAAGATTACGAAGGCGTTCAAGAACAGAATGGGCTTTGTTTGTTGGCATGTCAGGAATCCAGTGAATTGTTAATCAGGGCTTCAACGTAGGTTTGCATTTTCTCTTCAACCTTGCAAATTCGTGCCGCCTCGAGCAGCGCTTTGAGGTTTCGGTTCTTGCGTTTCAGGTAATGCTGCAACCCTTCCAAGAACACGTCGCGCCCCGTGAAACGCTGGTAACGCAGCAAGTCGGCTAAGGTTTTCTCGAGGCTGTAAATCGGCACAAGCCTCCCACCAATTTCGTGCTGTTCAATCCCATGCTCAAAAATCGTTTTGGGAAAATGATGCACTTCAATCGGTGGAAACTCGAGCTTCGGGGCGCGGTGGTTGCGCGGCACTGCCAGGTACACGCGCCCAGCCACCGCCGTACCAATCTGGTGAAATTGCAATGCAGAGATTAGACAAATCACACTGTACGGTGCTGCCAACCAAACCTCGAGCAATTCTTGATGGTTGATGTACGTGTTGCTGGCTCGGTACAAACCTCGGTGAATGCGTTCGATGCGTCCAGTCTCAAGCCAACGGGCGAGGGTGCGAGGGTGAATGCCAGCTTCGTTCAGTTCGTGTCGCTCGAGCAGCCCGTCATGTTGGTCAAAAAGTTCCTCGAGTTTGGTATCGGTGGGTGTCTCGAGATGGTTCATAACTGTAAGCATAACATAAGAAATGCCTACATTTCTAATCCAAAGCAATGTCTTCGGTTGGTCTTGAGAATCAACCCATGACCACCTGGAAACTGCCCCCAATCGGCACTCGAGCAACCCTCGCTTTCAAACTTCTCGCCCTCAGCCTGATGCTGTCCGATCACGTTCATTTCGTGTTCTTCCACCGTCAACTCAAGCACTGCCACAATGTAGCCCTTGAAAATCCTGTCTTCAACCCGAAGGACGCGCTGTAAACTTTGAGCACCAACAAAGCGCAGTGAGCTTGTCCTCACCAATTTCAAAGGTGCACGTTTCGAGCCGAACCATTGCAAACTCCAAGCCGTTGCTGCTTGCCCAACAATGCACTACACGATTTTCGGGTGCTTGGAAGTCTCGAGGGGCTGGAATCCACGTCAGCCCGTCCAAAGTGCTGTTCTCGAGTCGCAGATGCAGCTCAACTTTGAATTGCTGACTTGGCTCAATGCAACCGAATGGCTTCCATGACCTCATCCACCATCTCGGTGGCATCGCCGCGCAAAGCCGCCGTGGCAACATGAGCCTCGAGGTGTCCTCGAAGTACCACCTCGCCAGCACCTTGCAATGCACCCTGGACGGCTTTGATTTGCCGTAGCACGTCCACGCAGTACACCTCGGGATTCTCGAGCATTCGTTGGATGCTCTCCAGATGCCCTTTGGCAATGGCAAGGCGGCGAATGGCGCGTTTGCGCGACTCGAGCGGCATACAGAGCGCGGCGTGTTGTTCCATTTCAGGCGGCAAGGCTCGCGCCGTAACCTTCGTCAATGACTGCGGCAATCAGGTTTTCGGTGTTGACGTTGTCGCCTTCAATGCTGGCAGTGCCGGCGCTTAAGTTGACTTGAACCTCATTGACGCCTTGGACACTTTGGAGGGCTTTGCTGACGGCTTTTTCGCAGTGACCACAAGTCATTCCTGAAACCTTGAGTTTGATATTCATGACAGCTCCTTTATCCCCATTGGGGGGTTAATTAAGGATACTCGAGCGAGTACGATTTTTCAAGTCTTTTAACCAACAAAACCCGTGTATTTTGGCTTACTTGACCAATTTTACCACTTGGGTTTATGCTTGGCTTGTTTATACCCCCTTGGGGGATTATAGGAGTTTAAGATGACACCCAACATCAGTCCAGCATCGGCAGTCAACGCCAGCACAACCCTCGAGTTGGGCATCGGCGGCATGACCTGTGCCGCCTGTGTCAAACGGGTTGAACGTGGCTTACAAAAACTCGAGGGTGTGACACAAGCCAGCGTTAATCTTGCGACCGAACGCGCCACCATCGCCTATGACCCCAAGCAGCTTTCTGTGGCGGCAATCTTCGAGCAAGTCAAAGAAATTGGCTACGAGCCACGGGTTGCCAATCTCGAGTTGGGCATCACGGGCATGACCTGTGCGGCTTGTGTCACTCGGGTTGAAAAAGCACTTTCCAAAGTTCCTGGTGTCTTGACGGCTTCAGTCAACCTTGCCACCGAACGTGCCAGTGTGCAGTACCTTCCCGAAAGTGCCAGTGCAACACAATTCAAAACCGCAATTCGTAATGCCGGTTATGACGTGATCAAAACGCAAGTTGGCAAAGACCGTTCGGATGTTGAACGCGAGGCTCGAGAGGCAGAGATTGCCGTTTTGAGGCGTGATCTGATCTTTGCCACAGCCTTTGGTGTGCCGCTCTTGCTGCTCGCCATGATTCCCATGCTATGGATGCCCGCCATGATGTTCTTACAAAGTCTTGCACCAATGCGGGTTTGGGATTGGCTGATGCTGGCACTGGCTGTACCCGTGTATTTTGGTCCCGGCAGACGATTCTTGACGCACGGTTGGAAAGCCTTGTTTTCAGGTTCGCCCGACATGAACACCCTGGTCATGCTCGGCACGAGCGCCGCCTTCTGGTACAGCAGCGCGGTCGTGCTGCTCGAGACTTTTGTGCCAGGGGTCATTCCCGAAAATGGACGCTCGGTTTATTTCGAGGCGGCTGGCGTGGTGATTGCACTGATCTTGCTGGGCAAGTACCTTGAAGCAATTGCCAAGGGACGTACCAGTCAAGCCATGAAGAAACTGTTCGGCTTGCAAGCCAAAACTGCGCGGGTACTGCGCAACGGCACCGAACTCGAGCTACCGATAGATGAGGTGCTGACAAATGATCTGGTCAGTGTGCGCCCTGGCGAGAAAATTTCGGTGGACGGCATCGTGATTTCAGGCTCGAGTTTTGTGGATGAAAGCATGATTACGGGCGAATCCATTCCCGTTGCTAAAACTGTCGGCTCGAGCGTGGTGGGCAGCACCCTGAATGGCACTGGCGCACTGACTTTTCGGGCAACGGCGGTCGGTGCGGACACGGTCTTGGCGCAAATCATCAAACTGGTTGAAACCGCGCAGGGCAGCAAATCCCCGATTCAAGGGCTGGCAGACCGCGTTGTGGCGGTCTTCACGCCAATCGTTTTGGGCATCGCTGGTTTAACCTTTGTGCTGTGGCTGATTTTTGGTGGCAACAACGCCCTGAGCTTTGCGGTGGTCAACACCGTTGCGGTCTTGATTATCGCCTGCCCTTGCGCGATGGGTTTGGCAACGCCAACCAGCATCATGGTCGG
>JAYTKL010000439.1:0-10040 GCA_043730305.1 Deinococcales bacterium
CTTACATGCTCGGACACGGGATGGTTTTGAGATTAAGACTCATGCTTCTTTGTTCGCGTTGGCGGTCACGAACGGCATGTAAACTGGCAATCAGGGTAACTTATTCAAAATTCCAAAATTCAGACAATTCAGCTTCGCAAATTGCACACTCGAGAATATTTTCTTTGATGATATTGATTGCATTGCATTTTGGACAACGACGAAATTGAAATGCTGGATCGAAACCATTTGGTACGTTCAATCCAGCTTCTTGCAGCGCACTTGCAACTGCGACCCACGACTCGATTTGGGGACAGTAACCAGTCGAATGATTGCTGACACCGGAAACGGTAAGGTTCTGATTGACAAGCTCGAGCGCCAATTCACCTGCTGAAAGTACGGGTTTTCCAGCAGCACATGCAACATGTTCGCTGTGACGATCTGCGATACAAAGTTTGCCTTCCAGAGTGATGATGAACGTTGCCGTTATAAGTCCACCACGTCCGATTTTTTGATTGGTGGTATTGAACCAAGTGACAATATCGCTGTGATGATGAATCAAAAAACCAGGCGGAATTCCAGCAACCGCTTGGGCAATCTTGTTTGATCCCACATAACGATAAATGCGTTTCATTGCCTCTTCTCGAGAAAACCGTAGGGGATGGTCTCAGACCATCCCCTACATTCACTTCAAGCCATTTCACGGTATCCAGGCAGGGTCAAAAATTCGATAAATGGTTTTGCGGTCGCAACCTCGAGCAGCAATCCCGCAGCTTTGGCAAAGCGTTCTGTCCCAAGTCGCTCGAGTTCGGTGTTTAAAACGTTTTTGACCATCTCGAGCGTGACCGTGCTGCCATCCTCGAGTTTGGTGCTGTGCTCAATCCATTGCCAGATTTGCGCCCGACTGATTTCGGCGGTGGCGGCGTCTTCCATCAGGTTGTTGATGGGCACCGCGCCCGAACCGTTCAGCCACGCCTCGAGGTATTGGAGGGCGACGCTGATGTTGAGGGTTAAGCCTGCCAGGGTCACGCCGCCCGTGGGAACGGTCAGCAGGTCTGTGGCGGTCACGTTCACCTCGAGTTGCTTGTCAATCTGGTTTGGGCTTGGCATGATGCGGTCAAAAACCTCGAGCGCCACTGGCACAAGCCCAGGGTGTGCGACCCAAGTGCCGTCGTGACCGTCGCTGGCTTCGCGGGTTTTGTCGGCACGGACTTGTTCGGTGGCTTTGTTATTGGCTTCAATGTCGTTTTTGACAGGAATAAACGCGCTCATGCCGCCTATCGCGTGAGCGCCGCGTTTATGGCAGGTTTTGATGGCGAGTAAACTGTAGCTCCGCATCATGTGGCTGGTCATGGTGACTTTAACGCGGTCTGGCATGACAAAATCGGGACGCAACCTGAATTTTTTGATGGCGCTAAAAATATAATCCCAACGTCCACAATTTAAGCCCACACTGTGGTCGCGCAGTTCAAACAGAATTTCTTCCATTTCAAAAGCTGCCAGAATGGTTTCGATCAAGACCGTGGCACGAATCGAACCGTGGGCAATGCCGACGTATTCCTCGCTAAAGCTGAACACGTCGTTCCAAAGCCTTGCCTCGAGGTGCGACTCGAGTTTGGGCAGGTAAAAATAAGCTCCCGAACCGCGTGACAAGAGTTCTTTGGCGTTGTGAAACACGTACAAGCCAAAGTCGAACAAGCCACCAGAAATCGCTTCCCCCTCGAGCGTGACGTGTTTTTCGGGCAAGTGCCAACCCCGAGGACGGACTTTGAGGGTTGCAGTTTTTTCGTTTAGGGCGTACTGCTTGCCGTCGGGGTTGGTGAAGCTGATGGTGCGCCTGATTGCATCGCGCAAGTTGATCTGCCCAAGCACACAGTTTGACCATGACGGGCTGTTGGCGTCCTCAAAATCTGCCATAAAAATTTTTGCACCGCTGTTCAGGGCGTTAATCACCATTTTGCGGTCTACCGGTCCAGTGATTTCGGCGCGACGATCCATCAAATCTTTGGGTGGTGGCGGTACGCGCCAAGTGGGGTCATCTCGGATGTGTTGGGTGTCAGTTAGAAAATCGGGGAGTTCGCCAGCCTCAATTCGTTTTTGACGGGTTTCTCGAGCCGTGAGCAATTGTGTGCGGCGTGTGCCAAAACGGGTTTGCAGTTGCCGCACAAACTCGAGGGCTTCGGGCGTTAAGACCTCGAGCATTGGTGGTGTGAGGTCGGCGTTGATGCTCAGTCCTGAAATCATTTGGCTCATGATTTAGTTTAACTGAGCTTTAGGGCTAACATTCAATTGGAGGCTGGGATTGGGTATTGAAATCTAAGACATTTTAAAACGGTGTTTGAGAATGTAAACTGTCCTCAGAAAGTTTCAGGAGGGCAACACATGGCAAACATCAAATTGATCGACAAAGCCACTCAGCAGCCCCTCGTGTTTGCAGTCTCGGAAAATGATGCGGTCGGCATTGTGATTGAAGAAGCCGCAAAATGGGCGGATACCAATGGATTCTCGAATGTCACCTTGTGGCTCGAAGGTGAACGCAAGTTGATCGTGCAAATTGAAGAGGAAGAACCACTGCATTCCTGGATTGATCTCGATATTTTTCGTCAAGGACGCGCCGCAGATTTGGAAGCGCAACTTGATTTTGCCCGTGGCGAGTTCAGGCGGCGCGTGGTCGGTTACGGCAAGTTTGACCGCTAAAAGCAGACTACAAACTTAACGGTTCGAGATTTTACTGGCGGCATCTCGAGCCGTTTCTTCATTTGGGTAGGGTCCAACGATGACGCGGGAGATGCCGTCTTCGCCCAGTTCGACGCTGGCTTTAAAACCTTGAGTGGTTAATTGAGCGCGTAAGGTTTCGGCATATTCCGCAGTTTTGAACGCTCCCGCTTGAATGCTGACACTGCCTGGACTGCGCCTCAATGGCAGCAAAGGAACTGGAACGCTCGAGCTTGTCTCGGTGGTCACAGGTGTTTGAACTGTTGGATTCGAGGTTTCACTGCTGGCTGTTGGCGTTTCAAGATTGCTCGAGACTTGAGGTTGTTCAATCGGTTTGGTGATTTCAGGAACAGCTTTGCTCACTTGACTCGAGGTTTCTACTGGTGTTGGCGCTACAACCTCTGGTGTTGCTTTCACGACCTCTGGGGCGCTGACGGTGGGTTCAGGCTTTGGCGGGATTACAATTGCATCTGTCGTGACCGCTCGAGGTTCTGGGGCATTCTTGGTCAAGTCTTCCAAACTTCCAGCAGGTTTGACGCTCGAGTTTGGATTAACAATTTTGAAAACCGTGTTCGGCTCGAGCGTGACGGTCTTGGCGGTGCTGGTTTGATTTCTGAACACAAATGCCAAACCGAGCGCCCCAAGCACCAAAACACCGACAGTTACCCAAATCTTGTTCACTTAACTCCCAATTCTATTCCTGTAACGCTCGAGTTGCTGGATGTCCCATTCGATCAAGCTGCGATCACCGGCTTTGGATTCGACATGATGCCGCAATTCGTGCGTCAAGGTCTCCCAGATTTGCCCTGTCCAGTCGTAATGGGCATCATTTACCCCGACGCGCTGGAATGACCCATAGTACAGCGCAATGTGCCGTCCAAGTCCAGCGTGCGGGCTTAAAAACTGCGGAATGCCAGGGTCGAGGTACTCGCCAAGCCGTACCAGACCTGGTTCTCGAGGGTCGGATTTGGCTTCTTCAAAAACATGAACACCTTGCAGGTCGTCAAAATAATGCTCTGGGATCAGGTCAATCATGTCGGCAACGGTTTGTTTGAAGGTTGGGAAATCCATGACTTGAGTGTACTATGCTCAATTTTGGTGACTGTGAGTGAAACCACCAGACAAGCCTTCAGCAAACTCAATCTGAGATTCTACTTGAATCACCTTTTCTCGAGTTCAATGATGGCATTCAAGCCCATACCCACCTGACCAAAAAATCCTTTGTTGACCTCGAGCGTGCCCGCGTACATTTTTTTGGTACTGTACACGGGGCAGTTCGCCGTCATGCAAGGTTCTAAGGTCACAATGTCAAAAATCACGCCGCTAGCGTCAAAAAACGCGACATCGAGCGGAATGAGGGTGTTTTTCATCCAGAAACCCACTTTGTTGGGGTCTTGTGGTGTGTCGTAAGCAAAGTACATGCCTTGCTTTTCGGGCAGTTGGGTGCGGTACATCAGACCACGTTCGGATTCGGCGTTGGTTTGCGCGATTTCGACGGTGATCTCGAGCTGGCTGGCTGGGTTGGTGATAACGGCTTTGCCACAATTGAACGTCATGGGGCTGACACCTGACGGCAAGGCAAATTCCGAAGGCTGACAACCGCTCGAGGTACTGGGTTGACAGGCGCTGAACAAACACATCAGGGTGACAATAAAGAAAACTCGAGACACGCTTGATACTTTAAGCGCTCTCGAGTTGCAAAACATGAATTCACATGCCCATACGGGTTTTTAAGAAATTCGTCATGACCGTACCGCGTTTGTAAAACTCGTTGTCCATGATCTCGACGTACAACGGAATCGTGGTTTTAATGCCTTGCACCACGGTTTCCTCTAAAGCGCGTTTGGTTCTGGCGATGGCGGTGTCGCGGGTGGGTGCCCAGCAAATCAATTTGCCAATCAGGCTGTCGTAATTTGGTGGGATGCTGTACCCCGTAAAGGTGTGACTGTCGATTCGCACGCCAAGCCCACCCGCAAAATGAATGTCCTCAATTTTGCCTGCACTCGGGCGGAAGTCGTGCTTGGGGTCTTCGGCGTTGATGCGGCATTCAATCGCGTGACCCTCGAGCCTGATGTCGTCTTGGGTTAAATTTAAGCCCATTCCTGCGGCAATTTCGATTTGAAGTTTGACAAAATCCAGCCTCGAGATGGCTTCGGAAACGCAGTGCTCAACTTGAATGCGGGTGTTCATCTCCATGAAGTAAAAATTGTTTTCACGGTCAATAATAAACTCGAGCGTTCCCGCGCCAGCGTAATTCACGTGCTTGGCGAGGCGCACGCCAGCCGCCAGAATTTCGTCGCGCAAATCGTGAGGCAGGGTGCTGGGGGCTTCTTCGATCAGTTTTTGATTGCGGCGTTGAATGCTGCAATCGCGTTCGCCAATGTGAATCACGTGACCAAAGCCGTCACCAAAAACTTGGACTTCGACGTGACGGAATTCCTCGAGAAACTTTTCCATGATCAGCGCAGGGTCGGAAAAGTACATTTGCGCCTCCTGCTGGGCTTGGGCGAATAAAACTTTCATCTCGTCACTCGAGCGCACGATTTTTTGACCGCGACCACCGCCGCCAGCGCTTGCTTTCAATAAAACTGGATAACCAATTTTCTGGGCTTTTTCTATCGCCTCTTCAGTATTTTCGAGCAGCCCAGTGCCTGGCACGGTAGGAACTTTGCTGATGGCTGCGATTTCGCGCCCACCCGCTTTAGAGCCGAGCGCGTGCATACTTTCTGGGGTCGGTCCAATAAAAACGATGCCGTGGTCGCGGCATTTCTCGGCAAAGTCAGGGTTTTCAGCCATAAAGCCGTAACCAGGATGGATCGCCTCTGCGCCAGTCATGACCGCCGCCGACAAAATATTCGGGATGTTCAAATAACTGCCGCTCGAGGCTGACGGTCCAACGCAAACCGATTCGTCTGCCAGCAACACTGCCAACGAGTTCGCGTCGGCTTCGGAATAGACCTGAACGGTTTTAATGCCCATCTCTTTGCAGGTACGAATCACACGCAGGGCTATCTCGCCACGGTTGGCGATCAAAATTTTTTTAAACATGGTTACTCCAAGCCTTGGGTTTTGAAGCTTAAAAGCTTTATTCAATAATGAACAACGGTTGACCGTACTCGACGGGTTGCGCGTTTTGCACCAGAATTTGCTTGACCACACCACCCATGTCCGATTCGATTTCGTTCATCAGTTTCATGGCTTCAATGATGCACAAAACCTGACCCGCCTCGACCCGAGCACCAACCTCGACAAACACGGGCGCATCGGGGCTGCTCGAGCGGTAAAACGTGCCAACTATGGGAGCTTTGACCGCATGACCTGTTGGCGCACTCGGGGCGGCTTCAACGGCGGTAGCAGCAACCACAGCTGCGGCAGCGGGCGGGCTGGCGACAGTCGGCGCGGCAACCACAGGATTTGGCGCAGCGACATGGGCGGGAGCAGCCATATGAATGACATCCGCACCACGTTTGACATGCAGTTTGTAATCGGCGGTCTCGAGGTTAAAGTCGTTCACGTCAGCATCAACCAATGCCTCGAGAATGCGTTTTAAGTCTTTAGGGTCCATATTCCTCCTTGGGAATGCTCGCTTGGCTTTTGTTTCAGGGGTGACTTGATCTTAGCAATGCTGGATTCTAGCGCGTCGAAGGCACTCAGGGGAAATTCGGGTTTTACAGTGAACCCGAGTATAACACCCTCAAAACCCCAGAAAACATGTTTAGAATGATTTAAATTACGGTTCTAACTCGAGCCAGCTCAGATCAAATTCTTGATCTGGTACAAACAATTCATCGATAAACACGGGTAAGACTTTTGAAAGTTGCAAGACGCGCTCGGCGGCAAAATCCATCTCTTCTGGATTCATGGCTGCCGCCCCGACCCGCAAGCAAGCATTGTAAAACCGTGCGACTTCAAGCCCTTGCTCTGGCAAGCGTTGACGTTCGGATGGCGTCAAGACTTGCGCCGCAAATTCGCTCTCAAACTCGAAAATCGGATGCCCGCCCAAACGCCAAACAGCGCTTAGAAAATCATTGATTTCACGCGGGTTGCGCCACATGCCAAAGCACAACTCGTCGGTTAAAGCGTCGACATTTGACAGTCTTTGGGCGGTTAAGGGTTTAAGGGTTATCAATTCTCGAGCCAATTTTTGCCTTGCAAGACGTTGTTTGGCGTAAGCACTCAAACTCAAGAACAACTTGGGCGCAAGTCGTCCGCCCAGCAAGCGCCGCACCCTGAAGGCGATCACATAATCTTGATACTCTTTTCGGTGCTCTAAAATGCCGTCACTTTGAAGCTTCACACCCAGAGTTTAAGGTTTAAAACACAAACGATTTGTGACTCGAGTTCAAAACCGTAAGATAGCCTCATGGCGTTTCCCACCTTCACCCTCAGCCCAAAGCTCGAGTCCGCGATTTTCAGTGGACACCCCTGGATTTACCGCGATCACCTGCCGTTCGATCATGACCTCGAGACTGGTGAATGGGTGCAAGTCATTTCTGGGAAGGCGCGGGCTTACGGTTTGTACGACGATTCCAGCCCCATTGCCATTCGACTTTTTGGGCGCGAAGAACCAAGTGCAGGTTTTATTACCCAGCGCGTTCATGCCGCGCTCGAGCTTCGCCAGATGCTGTTTGACAAAAACACCAACGCGCACCGCCTGATTTCTGGCGAGGGCGATTTTCTGCCCGGCATTACCGTTGACCGTTACGAGCGTTACGCTGTCGTGCAGACGTATGCCGATTGTCTCGAGGTCATTCTGCCCGAGGTGGTACGCGCCCTGTCCAAAGGCAGTTTTGCCTTGAAGGGTATTGTACGCCGTCAAGAAGGCGTCATGCAGTGCTTGTGGGGCGAATTGCCACCGCCCGAACTGACGATTCTCGAGAACGGTTTGAAGATCATTGCGAACCTCTACGACGGACAGAAAACCGGCTTGTTTTTAGATCACCGTGACAACCGCGCCCTGTTAGGAAGGCTGGCGGCTGGCAAAACCGTTTTAAACCTTTTCGCCTACACGGGCGCGTTCTCGCTGTACGCCGCTAAGGGCGGTGCAACAAAAATCTCGAGCGTGGACATTGCCCCCGCCGCGATGGAGGACGCGAAACGTAATTTTAAATTGAACGGATTTGACCCGGACGCCCACGATTTTCTGGCAGCCGATTGTTTTAATTTGCTCGAGACGTATGTGAAAGAAGATAAAAAGTTTGACCTTGTGATTCTTGACCCGCCCAGTTTGGCACGTTCCAAAGACAACCGTTATGCCGCCGCTCGAGCGTACAAGAAACTGAACTTGCTGGCGTTGCGTTGCGTGAGCGACGGCGGAATGCTCGCCAGTGCCAGTTGCACCAGCCAGATTTCGCCAGAGCATTTTAAAGAAATTTTATTGGAGGCTGCGCTGGATGCCAGAAAACGCTTGCAGATTTTGCAAGAGAACGGTCACGCGCCAGACCATCCAGTGCCAATCAGTTTTCCCGAAGGACGGTACTTAAAATTTGTGCTAACTCGAGTGATATAAATCATTGAACTGAAACGGCAAGCATTCTGCCTTTGGCAAACTCGAAGAAGGTATGCCGAATCTCGAGATTTGTTTGAGGGATGTTGATGCTCAATCATATCGTCAGGCACTGCGAAAAATACCATCCTTTAGTAAAAAATAGTATTTTGGACTACACTCTTCTTCATGGTTACACCACCGACCCTTGCAGTCACTCGAGCCTCAAAGCTCAATGACCTCTCGCACCGTTGGGCAGAAGAAGGTCACCATGCGCTACCAAGATTTGGAAGCCGTACCCACACCACGCTATGACGAGGCTGTTCCTCAGTTTGAGACTTTGCTTTCGAGCGAGGGGCTGGGCTGGAAAAACATCCAAGTTTACAATTATGGGCTGGCTCCCCAACCAGAAATTGTAACGATTCCAATTATCCCCGCACATACAATCCAGCTCGTACTCGAGGGCATATGTGAGTCTAGGGGTATGGTAGAAGGACATGCTGTCAAATCGCATGTTTATCCTGGCATTGTCAATCTGACTCCAATAGGAATGCAAGCTGCCCACAGTTGGACAAGTGCACTTGTTGTGCCTCACATTTTTCTGTCGCCCACCTTAACGAATGCTGCCGTGTCTGATCTCAAGCGAACCGACCCAGACAACGTAGAACTATTTTGTCACCCATATATCTGTGACCCACTGATCGAACAACTCTGCTTGGCACTGGTTCATGAACTCGAGTCTGACGGTCTTCACGGGAGTCTGTACGCCGATACGATGGCACTCGCCCTAACCGTTCATTTGCTGCGTCATTACTCAAGCTTGACCAGGGTCAACGATATTCGCGCTCGAGGTTTGTCAAAGCAACAATTGCACTGCGTGCATGAATTTATCGGTGATTTTCTTGCCGCCGATGTGGGGCTGGACGAGCTTGCCAACCTGACGGGTTTAAGTGCAGCTTCTTTTGCCAAACAGTTCAAAATCTCGACGGGTTTACCACCGCATCAGTACCTGATTCGGCGGCGGGTCGAACGCGCCAAAGAGTTGCTTTGCAGCAAAGAATTGACCATAGCCGAGGTATCGCAGGCGGTGGGATTTTTTGACCAAAGCCATCTGATTCGGCATTTTAAGCATTGGGTGGGTGTGACCCCCAAAGACTACCGCGAGAGCAATAACCCATCCTGAACGACAAAAATACAAAACGTACAATTTTTCGGGCAGAAACGTACAAGACAACCCAAGGCACTCATTCTAGACTGCCCTGTGCTGCGGTGCGAGGCATGACGTTCTTGGTGAATCACGGGCAGTAAACACCAAGCATTTCAACTTTGGGCAATCAAGGTGCGTGAATCACGCATCTCGAGCTTTCTGCGCCGACTCGAGATTTAGATTGCAGGTTAACAAAACAACACTCAAGTTATCTGACAGTAAATCTCAAGTTTTATCTAGGGGGATGTTCGGGGGATGATCGTGGGCGAAAATTTTATCGGTCATTCGCACGGTATCGCTGACTGAAGTCTTACGACACGGAAAGGAGGGGAATCTTTGCAATCGGAGACGGCAATTTCGGTAGAACGTCAATCTCGAGCGATTCAGACGAACCTAAGGAGAGATATGAACAACAAACGAAGTTTCACCCGTTTCATCGTGATTGGTTTACTGGCAGCACTGACCGCAACAGTCTATTCGGTTGCTCAATCAACCAACCCCAGCATTGTCGGGACTTGGGAGACCGTCGTCCCCCCATCGGCGGGCAGTGGTGACACGGGTTACGCCATGCTGACCTTCTTCGCCGATGGCAACATGGTCGAAGTGAATGCTTTTGCAAACCCAGCGACAAGCGCACCAGGACGAGGGGTTTGG
>JAYTKL010000440.1:0-9221 GCA_043730305.1 Deinococcales bacterium
GAACACGTGCATGATGGCACTCAATCGATCTAGTGCTGAGACCCGTTGCTCGAGCGCTACCGCAAAACGGCTTTCGATCAACGAAACCGCATAATCAAAAGACTCGAGTGCCAGTTGGTCTTTGCTGGCAAAATGATTGTAAATTCCACCTTTTTCCAAGCCTGTCGCCAGCATCAAATCGGACATGCTCGAGGCGGCGTAACCGTGTTGGTTAAACAAGGCTGCCGATTTTGCCAGAATATGGTCACGGGTGCGTTCGCCTTTGGTCATGTTTTCAAACCGTTCGGTCTGAATTGTAATTGATCTTGAATCAAGTGTCAATGAATCAGCAAAAGGTACAGTCAAAAATGAAGCTCGAGCTTTTTACGACTCGAGCCTCATGGGTTTTGCAAATTACTTTTTAAGCTTCCGCTCGAGCTTGCGCACGATTTTTGGCGACAATTCCAGCAAATAACGCCAGCAATGCCAAAACCATCGGAATGCCCAGCATCAAGCCAACAATCTGTCCCAGTCTGCCGACTTCAGGGTTGGGTGGAACCATCGGAATCACACCAGAACTTGAGGACTTGCTGACATTCAAAAAGTAACCGCCCTCGAGTTTTTTGTCACCAACCTCGAGCTTGACCTGCATGTTCCATTGCCCTTCACTGAGCGCCATTTCGCCTTTAAAACTCGAGGGGCTGACCCGAGCCAGATTGGCAGGAATACTGCGACCATTCTCGCCCTCATCGCCAATGGCTCTTACCTCGAGTTTGTCCACCGCAAATTTTTGTGTGCCTGGCGCATCGAGCACCTGCAAGACGATACTGCCACCGTCGGGGTCATAATCAAAATTGACGATGGCTTGGCGCGTGATCTTGGCAGGAAGATTGGTTTCTTGCGCGGTGACAAGCGGCGCAAACAAAAATAATATGGTCAGAAAAACTCGAGCGATCACGGCAGTATTTTACGCTGCTTTTTGAGGGCGTGTGTCCTAAAACTGGCTAAAAACCAATACCTCGAATTTAGACATCAACTGGTTCGCTCAAAGCACCGTACGTTCCAGGTCCGACATGGCTGGCAATGACCGTGCCAGTCTGCGTGACGCTGAACTCTTCGACGCCCATCTCGCGCCCTGCCGCACGAAGCGGTTCGACATCTTCTGGTTTGTCGGTGTAAATGTACGCCGTTCTGACGCGCCCGTGTTTGGCTTGCAGGGCGCGTAAATTGCTGACCACATCCTCGAGTGCCGCTTTAGAGCCGCGAACACGACCGGCGGCTTCAACTTTGCCGTCCACCAAATGCAAAATTGGTTTGATGTTCAGTAATCCGCCAATCAACGCCTGAGCGCCACCGATTCGACCGTTTTTCTTTAAAAAATCGAGCGATCCGACGCTAAAGCGTAAATTCGTGACTTTGCGCACCCGCTCGAGCACCGTCACGACCTCCTCAATGCTCGCGCCAGCGTTCAGAAGCCTGACCGCCCGTTCGCACATCATGCTCTGGCTGCCACTCGAGACTTCGGAATCAAACGTCATAACCCGTCCAGCAAAATCTTTGGCAGCCAGTGAAGCGCTGGCAACCGTGCCAGAAAGTTTGCTCGAGATGTGAATGCTGAGGACTTTTTCGTGGGTTTGAAGGAGTTTTTCGTAAGCAATCATGAAATCGGCGGGCGTCGGTTGGCTGGTACTGGGCATTGCCGCACCCGCTTTGATGCCCGCAAAAACTTCATCGGTTTTGATCTCAATGTTGTCTTTTAAAACACGGTTTTGAAAATTCACGTAGAGCGGAACCACGGTGACGCCAAGCGCCTCCTGCATGGCGGGCGTCATGTCACTGGTCGAATCGGTCACTACGGCGATGCTCATGAAGTACCTCCTGGAATACCCGAGATTATCACGAACAGATGCCTTTTGAAACGACAGCAATTCGCAATTCAAGTTCAGGCTGGCAACTCGAGGCTTTTGGATTCTTTTTTGAAACGCCAGCCTTTAAAACGGTTGACAATACCAAAACCGCAAGATTCGTAAAATTCGCGGTTTTTTGTTCCTGAAAACACCATTGCCTTGTGCGCTCCCAGAGCTTTCAAGCGCCTGAAACCCTCGAGAATGACCGCACGCCCCAAGCCTTGGCGTCTGAACGCCGCTCGAGTTCCCACAGGCTCGAAATAGCCCACGCTGCCCGACAGCCAAACCAGACAAAATGAGGCAAACACATTATCTGGGGTTGAAACCACCAAATCCAAATCTGACCGATACCCAGGCATTGAACGAACCCGAGCGTAACGAGCCAACGAAAACTTTGAAGGATCAAACGCGTCACGGTGAACATTGACACGCTCTTCAAACTCAGACTCGAGCACGTGTCTGGCGCTAAAACCTAAAGGTAACTCGAGTTCGGGAATCGGTTCGCTTAAGTCTTTGGCAAACATGAAGCCTTTGGAATCTTCTGGTTCAAAACCGCAAGACTCGAAAAAGCGCGTCAATTTGGTGTTTTCAATGGCGCTTTCCATGTTAATTTCTGCTGGGCAAACACGTTTCGCCCAATTCACAATCTCGAGTGCCAGTTTGTCAAAATCGGCAGTCTCGAGATTCGGATGCACGTGAAGCTCGAGGTCAGTGCCAAAAGTCACCCAACCCACGGCAATCAACTTGTCATTTTGAAACCACAAACGAAACTGATGCAATTCGGGTTCATACTGCCCGTAACGCCACCAGACATCGCCAGCGTGCAAGAAAATCCCCTGCTCGTCCCCAACCAACACTCGAGCCTCATCAAAAAAATTGGTGATGATCGGCAGGTCTTCAATCCCAACAAAATCTCGACTTGTAAATTTCATCCCCCGAGTTTAAAGCGTTTTGGATCGCTCGAGCATCTGCCTAACGGCTTATGAAACGACTGTGCCTTTGCCTGCCAAAGCTTCCGTAACAGGTTTCTCGAGCCTCGCATCACCAAAAATTACGCGACCACAACCACCCTGCACAGCCTCGGCGGCACCCAAAACTTTTTTCTTCATGCGGTCCTGGGCAAACTCGAGATACGACTCGACATCGAGCGCTGGAATCTGCGTGATGAGGCTGGATTCGTCTGGGAAATTTCGCAGCAGTCCTGGCACGTTCGAGAGCAGCAACAACGCCTCGGCTTTCATTGCCGTCGCCACCGCCGCCGACGCCCTGTCGCCGTCCACATTGACCGCCACACCTTCAAAGCTCGAGCCAGGAGGGGTGAGTACAGGCAAGTAATTATTCTCGAGCAGCAAGTTTAACAGGTGCGTGTTGACTTTCTCGACCGTTCCCGTGTGATCGCCGCGCAAAATTTTGGTCTTGCCATCCTCGACCGCACGCACCGAATCCTTGTGCTTGCCCTCAAAAATCCTGCCGTCCAAACCCGACAAACCCACGGCGTTCACCCCGCGTTTCTGAAGTCGTTCAACCAAGCCCTTGTTCATTTTGCCGCAGTAGACCATCTCAAAAATCTCGAGCGTCTGACGGTCTGTAAAGCGGCTCGTGTAGCCCGAAGGTGATGTGACAAACTTTGGCGGATGCCCAAGAAGTGCAGCGATGCGGTTGGTTTCGCTCGAGCCGCCATGCACCAAAATAAGTTTCTGACCCGACAGCCACAAGTCTGCAATGTCGTTGCAGACCGCGTCGTAATTGATTCCGTCCGAACCGCCAACTTTAACAATAATCACGCTCGAGATTCTAACAATTTACGCTCGAGAATCAAATCTTTTTCTCTTTTGAGCTGTGCTTCAAAAGATAGGGTTTCTTCGGCTCGAGCCAATAACTCCTCTAACGCCTGTTCTCGAGAAATGCGTCGTGAACGCCGATAAGAGTCCAAAATTTTCATTGCCTGGTCAGAAGCTGGGATCATTATGGTCATAAGCTTGGTTACTTTACTCGAGTTTTACTTCTTGCGAATCGCCTCGAGCATGTCCCATTGTTCAGTCGTCACGGCATCGAGCACGTTAAACTCGCCGCCACCCCAGGCGGTTTCGCCACCGTCAATCGAAATCACATCGCCTGTGATGTACCCTGCAAAATCACTCAATAAATACGATGCAAGATTGGCTAGTTCGATATGCTCACCAGTGCGTCGCAGTGGAATGCGGTCTGTGAAGAGTTTCTCAATTTCTGGGGTGGGCATCAGGCGCGACATTGCGCCTTCGGTTGGGAACGGTCCTGGTGCGATGGCGTTCAGACGAATGCCGTACTTGCCCCATTCGGCGGCTAAGGATTTGGTCATGGCGACCACCCCTGCTTTGGAAACGGCGCTCGGCACAACGTAACCCGAGCCAGATTGGGCGTAGGTCGTGGCAATGTTCAAGACGACACCTTTGTGTTTTGCGGCAATCCAGCGTTTGCCAAGCTCGAGCGTGCAGTAAAAAGTTCCGTGCAAAACGATGCCCAGCACGGCGTCCACGGCTCGGTGGGAAAGGCGTTCGGTGGGAGAGATGAAGTTTCCTGCGGCGTTGTTTAAAAGCGCGTCCACGCGTCCAAATTTGGCTTCTGCCGCGTCCATCATGGCGCTCACGGCGTTCGGGTCGCGCACATCGCATTGAATGGCTAACACTTCGCCGCCTGTGGCGTCCATCATTTCCTTTGCGGCAGTCTCGAGCACTTCCAACCTGCGTCCAGATATAACAAGTTTTGCGCCCAGCTCGAGAAACCGCGTTCCCATGCTGCGTCCCAAGCCTGTACCTCCACCGGTCACGAGAATCACTTTGTCTTTGAGTAAACCTGGTGCGAACATACTTCCTCCAAGATATTTGAGTTAATTTTGACTCAGTATAAGCTTTTCAATTCAGTGCTACAAACGCGTTCATCGCTCGAGGAGTATGATGACGCAAGTCGGGAATGCCAAATACACGGCATGGGGAGTTGTTTTCATAATGCAAAGCACGAATATGACGTGTGATGTCGTGGTGGTCGGCGCAGGAATATCGGGTTTGATAACGGCGCGAAAACTGATTGAAGCTGGTCACGATGTGCTGGTGCTCGAGGCAAGCCACCGTGTCGGCGGGCGTTTGCTGTCGCATGTGCTCAAGGATGGCACGGTTTTTGACTTGGGTGGGCAGTGGCTCGGACCTGGAATGCCTAAAATTACAGAACTCGCCAAAGAACTGGGTTTGACCACGTTCTCGCAACAAAACGCGGGTCGCATGGATTTGTCCACGCAACCACTCTCGCAAATGGATCGCCTCACCCAAGCCGAATGGGAATGGTTCACCGCCAAGCTCGCCTGGTTGGTCGAACAGGTCAACATCACCAACCCCGAAGCCACGCCCAACGCCGCCGAACTCGATTTTGTCAGCGTCGAAGAATGGAAACGTCAAAACCTCGAGAGTCAATACTTGGGGCATTTGTTCGACCAACTTGTCCGTACTGAGTACACCATCGAACCCAAAGATTTTTCGATGCTGTTCTTGCTCTATTCAATTGGCAGCGCTGGCGGTTTTGAAGATTTGCTCGATCTGGACGGTGGCAACCACACCTTCAGGCTGGTCGAAGGGATGCAAGCCATATGCACCCGCATGGCGGACGCGCTTGGTGATCGTCTGCGTTTAAACTGTTCGGTCTACGAGATCGAGCACTGGCACGACAGCGACAATGCGGGCGTGCGAATCGTTGCCGAGGGTGCGTTTGTGCAAGCCAGACGGGTTGTCATGGCATTGCCGCCCAACCAAGCGCAGCGTATTGACTTTGACCCAGTTTTGCCGCGCCGCCGCATGAAATTGATGCAGCGTCTCGAGATGGGCAGCGTGATCAAATGCTTTGCGGTGTACGACCGTGCCTTCTGGCTCGAGAAACCCACCAAAGCCATAGATCCCGATATTCTTATTTTTGACCACACCATGGATGCCAGCAGCAGCGACGGCAAAAACCCCGCCCTGGTCGCCTTTATCGGTGGCGACGATGCGGTGTTCTGGTCAGACCGCCCACTGGAAACGCGCCGCCGTGCCGTGCTCGAGAATCTGGCAATGGTCTTTGGCGAGGAAGCCCTGTATCCCAAAGATTATTTTGATCACGATTGGTTGACCGAACCGTTTATTGGCGGTGGGTACAACTGTTACGCACCCCCTGGAGTCATGACGGGCGGTTTTAACGAACTGCGCGAACCCGTTGGCAGGTTGCACTGGGCTGGTACAGAAACCGCAATTTATTACTACGGTTACGTCGAAGGCGCGATTGAAGCGGGTGAACGCGCCGCGCTCGAGGTGGTTCAAGCGCTCGAGAAAGTGAAACCCGTTGCCTGAATAAAAGCTGCATTTTGCTTGTTGGGCGTTACTTTGGAATTAAAGCGCCCAGCAATTCTGCTCGCCACGCCTTGGCAGTGCGGTCATACGCGCCAAAACCCGCACCAAACTCCCAGTACGCCCAGGAAATGCCACGCTTTTCGGATTCGGAACGCATGAACGTTGTCCATTTCACCCGCGAAGCCATATCGCCTTTTTCAAACGCGCCAAACTCGCCCATCAACAACGGACGTTTGTTGGCTTGACCCCAAGCCGCCGCGAATTCGAGGTACGCTGCCGCCGTGTCTTGCGCGTTCGAGAACAAGGATTCGGTTTTGTTAGAGCCAGACAATTCAAGTTGCTCGAGTTTAAAAGTTGGCACGGCGGCGTTGGTGTTATTTTGAAGCATCAAATCGCCCAAAGTCGTGGTTGTGCCGCAACTGGTAAGTGAAACCTCGAGCGTGACATTTGCTTGTGTCTGCACATTCGTTCCCGCAGGATTTCCACTTTGCAGGTTTTTCTCGAGACAGGTCACGGTTAAACCAACCGCTTGATCGGTTTTGATTTTCAGACTCGAGAAACCCGCAGCACCATTGTCACGGTGAAAGTACGCACCCGCGTAACCCTTGTTATAAGTTAGATTGAATGCACTGTCGCCGCTCGGCTCGAGCGTCGTGTCCCAAGACCAGTTCTGCCAAGGGGCACGAAGGGCTGCCCCTGGTTGTGGCCACACCACGCCGATAGGTGGGCTTGGGCTGACCCACTCCGCGCCTTGATGCGTGAAATCAAACGGTTCGTAATTGTGAAAGGTGACAATCAAATTCTTATCGTCGGGCAGTTTTAACTCGGGCAAACGCCAAGCGCTGTTCCAACCGTTCGGACCAACAATCACAGCCCTGTTTGGATTGGATTCTCGAATGACTTTTAACGCCGCCGCCGCGTATTCGTTCCAGAGCGGTTCGATGTTGCCATTCGGTTCGTTGTGAATCTCGAACACCACACTGGCTGGCGCGTCTTTAAAATGCGTGGCGATTTGCTGCCACATGCCCAGAAAACGGTCTTTGTTGGCGGCTGGTGCGGTCATCAGCTCAATGTAATGGTGCATGTCCACAATGATTGCCAAACCCCTGGTGTTGGCTTGATTGACCGCCCAATCAATTCGATCCATAAAAGTCTTGTCAATCGTGAATGGCGCAGTTTGTGCGGCATGACTGCTGAATTTGATGGGCAACCGAATGCCCGTAAAACCCGCGTTCTTGATCGCCTCGAAATAACTTTCCTCGAGCACAAGCCCCCAAGCGCCCTCGGTTGGAGCCTCGAGTGCATTGCCAAAATTGATGGATTTTGCCAGCAGTTTATTGGTTGCAAACACATCAGCACTCGAGATGGCGTTGGTGTCAGCATTGCAAGCAATTACAGCGATACCCAAAGCCAGTGCGAGTGTCAATTTGAGTTTCATGACTCAAGATTACAGTGTCATTCTGAGTGCTGCCACACTCGAGAATGTGAAGCTTGCTTCTCGGGTAGGATGGAAGCACAGCATTTTTGAAAGGGAATTCACAATGATCTTTGCCCTACATGGTTTAACTGTTAGGTATTCCAACATCATCAGCGATATTCGACTGGCAAAAGAGGCGGGTTACGACGCGCTCGAGTTGCACACCGATAAATTAGACCGTTATATCGCGTCAAATTTGGGTGCAGAATTGATTGCCCAAAAACTCGAGGAACACGGCATTCTTGCCAGTGGCATTGACATCATTGGCGCGGTCGAAACCCAAGATGCAAACGCGTTTGCCGCGATTCTCGAGAAAACCAAACTGCTCTGCCATTTTGCAAACGTCATTGACTGCCCGACCATTCAACTCAATCCATTCTCCGAACTCGAGCGTTATTCTGAACTCGAGCAAATCAAACTGACTGCCAAAAATATGGCTCAAATCTGCGATATTGGACTCGAGCACGGCATTCGGTTTCAACTCGAGGCTGCGGCTTGGACTCCGATTCACACGCTCGAACAATGCCAGCACTTGCTCGAGGCTGTCAACAAACCCAACCTTGGCTTGGTGATTGATTTCTGGCATTTCTGGGCGGCTCGAGGGGCAACGCCAGAACAGATTCGGGCGCTTGACCCCAGTTTGATATACGCCGTGCATATTTCTGACGGTTTTCGCCCCGAGATTGGTGCGCCATGGGTGGATGAAACTTTGCTGCGCGACGTGCTTGTGGGTGACGGTGAAATTCCAATTCGAGACTGGGTTGATGCGATCAAAGCTACAGGGTTTAACGGTTGTTATTCGGGCGAATTTTTAGGGCGTACCTTATGGGAACAAGACCATCTCGAGGTGGCGGGTGAATACTTGAAACGAATGAAAGCGTTTGTAAAAGAATCGTGAGCTAAAATTCGGATTTTTGTACAGTACGATATACAAAAATGGACGATTTTTGAATAGTTCGGCGCAAAAATGACAAAAGTTATTTGTGGTGTACCTCAGAGTGTCTGGCTCAAGGTTTCACTTTTAGAACAGCTTTAAATGGAAACTCGAGCATTTGGATTGTTCACAATCTAAGAAATGTCTGTCCAACAAGAATTAATTATCATCATCCAAGCCTCTTAAGAACTAGTATCCTTAGTTTCTGATAAAAGAATCGTCTTTTGATCTAATCTTTTTAACATTGCTTGTAGATTTTTAGATCTAATATGTCTGTAAAATATGCCTATGCAACCTACTGGAAGAACATAATCCATCATGTTCCAATTATAAAAAACATAAAATTTATTACGAAATGTTGTATAATCAGAGTTATCTGAAAATTCAAAAATTGCATTTTGTGCCAAATTATCAACGGTAAAATCTGGAGCAAGAATTCGATTTATTTTTATCCGTAAATGCTTATTTCCAACTAAATTACTGACGTTACGCAGGGTTTTGCAAAAACTATTTTAAACATCTACATTCTCGAGCGAACTTGACAACATCCTCAAAAACATAAAGGCTACGAACAT
>JAYTKL010000441.1:0-1452 GCA_043730305.1 Deinococcales bacterium
ACTGCGCTCGAGCATCAAACCATGATCCACGTAAGCTTTTGCCCGAATGCCCAATGCCAAACTTGCGCGTTCCAATTCGGTTAGAAACGGTTTTAACGCCGTGTGATAATCCCGACTCCAGGCGTAACGCGCCACCCGCCCAACTCGAGTTCCACCGTTCGGAATTTCTGGTTCGGCATGATTGTGCGACACCATCAAAACCAAAACGCTTTTTGTGCCAGCAAAACTCGAGTTTAAATCGCCGCGCCGCGCCACGCTGCGCGGCAAGTAATCCATGCCAGCGTGCATTTCGGCATCAATCCAAGACTGAAACGCCCCAATATCACGCGCTGGCACAAGCGCACCAACCCAAGCCGCCGCGTCAAACCCCAACTCGAGCGCGATTTTTTGCAAGTGTTCACGTTGTTGATCTACTGTTGGCACGGTATCCCTTCTCTTTTAACGCTCGAGCATGAATAATACCCTTGTGACCGAAACCGATTTGAAATTCTTAAATCAAGCCATCGAAGTTTCGCGCCGATCTCGAGCCAACGGCAATCATCCGTTCGGCGCAATCCTGGTGTCCAGCACGGGCGAAGTGCTGCTCGAAGCCGAAAACACGGTCAACACCAGCAAAGACGCCACAGGTCATGCCGAAATCAATTTAATGCGCCTTGCATCACAGACATTCTCAAGCGACATTTTAGCAACCAGCACCATGTACTCGAGTTGCGAACCTTGCGCCATGTGCGCTGGCGCGATGTACTGGACTGGTGTTGGACGCTTGGTATACGCGCTACCAGAATCCAAACTCTACGAGATCACAGGCGCAAACACCGACAATCCAACCATGCACCTGCAATGCCGCGAAGTGCTCTCGAGGGGGCAAAGAACCATCGTCGTCCTCGGACCAGCACTCGAGATTGAAGCGGCAGCCGTTCACGCCCAATTCTGGGAGTGATAGCCTAAGCCAGTGACCACGGCAAGTGCACAACTTTTGACTGGACCCGCCGCAAGCGGCAAGACCAGCAATGCCGTCGCTCGAGCGCTCGAGTTGGCAACGGCAGGGGAGAGGGTCATTGTCCTGACCCTGCCAGGGCAACGTGCGCAGTGGCTCGAGCGACTGGCAAATGCCGGCGCAAGCTTGGGCGTCGAAGTCACCAATTTGCAAAACATTGCCTACCGCGTGCTTGATCGCATGGGCGAAAACCGTGCGATTGTCCTGAATCCTGGACGTGTGGCACTGACCGCACGGGTGCTCGAAACCATTTTAAAACGCAACGTCAACCCTGGCGAAGCCAGACTGTACGCCAGGGCTATCGCCGAATTCAAACGCAATCTGGTCGCGCCGCTCGAGTCTGAAGATAGTTACCAAAACATTTTATTTCAGGTGTTTCATGCCTACCAGACCGAACTCGAGCTTGGCGTTTTGCAAGACCTTGACGACGTGCGGATTCGTACCGCGCAACTCCT